>DASVPF010000098.1:0-4565 GCA_036382965.1 Thiobacillus sp. | reverse complement strand
GATGTGGCTGCGCAGGTTGTGCAGCTTGAGGTCGCGGATGTCGATGCCATCGAGTTCGATTGCGCCGACATCGGGATCGTAGAAGCGCGGCACCAGGTTGGCCAGCGCGGGCTCGCCGCCGCCGAGACCATCTTCTCCATGCTCGACCAGGACGCCGAGCGTGACAGCGGCACGCGCACGCTCGACCGCATCGCGGGACGGCTCGCCTTGCGCGACGTGGCGCTGACCTACCCCGGCAAGACCGTCCCTGCGCTCGCCGGCATCACGCTCGACATCGCGCCCGGCGAGACCGTGGCGCTGGTCGGCGCCTCGGGTTCGGGCAAGACCACGCTGGCCAACCTGGTGCCGCGCTTCTACGATCCCGATGTCGGCGCAATCGAACTCGATGGCATCGACATCCGCGACCTCAAGCTGCACAACCTGCGCAGCCACATCGCGCTGGTGTCGCAGGACGTGGTGCTGTTCAACGACACGCTGGCGCACAACATCGCCTACGGCAGCAAGCGCGACGCCAGCGCCGACGAAATTCGCGCCGCCTGCATCGCAGCCCACGCCTGGGACTTCGTCCAGGCCATGCCCGAGGGCCTCGATACGCTGATCGGCGAAAACGGCATGCGGCTCTCCGGCGGCCAGCGCCAACGCATCGCCATCGCGCGCGCGATCCTGAAGAACGCGCCGTTGCTGATTCTCGACGAGGCCACGTCGGCGCTCGACAACGAATCCGAGCGCCACGTGCAGGCCGCGCTCGAGACGCTGATGCAGAACCGCACCACGCTGGTCATCGCCCACCGCCTCTCCACCATCGAACGTGCCAATCGCATCGTCGTGCTGGAAGGCGGGCGCATCGTCGAGATCGGCAGCCACGCCGACCTGATCGCCAAACAGGGGCGCTACGCACAACTGCACACGCTGCAATTTTCCGCATGAATCACGATCTGACCCCCCGCACCGTTCGGCCTGAGCCCTTCGACGAAGCTCAGGACAGGCCTGTCGAAGGTCAGGCATCCGACCATGCTTCGACAGGCTCAGCACGAACGGACACAGGTTGGATCAAGCCTTCGCGCTCGCTGCTCACCGCCGCCGGGCGCGCCATCGGCGACTACCGCATGATCCGCAACGGCGACCGCATCCTGCTCGGGCTGTCGGGCGGCAAGGATTCGCTGTCGCTGCTGCACACACTGCATCACCTGCAACAGAAAGCACCGGTGAAATTCGAATTGCTGGCGTGCACGGTCGATCCGCAGTCGGATCAATACGACCCCGCGCCGCTCACGCCCTACATGGCCGGCCTTGGCGTGCCCTATTTTCTGGAGTCGCAACCTATCCTCGAAGAAGCGCAGAAGACGCTGACCAAGGATTCCGATTCCTACTGCGCGTACTGTTCAAGAATGCGGCGCGGCATTCTCTATCGAGTCGCGCGCGAACAAGGCTGCAACGTCGTCGCGCTGGCGCAGCATCTGGACGATCTGGCCGAGACGCTGATGATGTCGATGCTGTTCGGCGGCAAACTCAGAACCATGTCGCCGCATTACCTCAACGACGCCGGCGACCTGCGCATCATCCGGCCGTTCGCCTATGCGCGCGAACGCCAGACCCGCGCGTTCGCGCACGACGCCGGCCTGCCGGTGATCTTCGAGAACTGCCCCGCGTGCTTCGCCAAGCCGCAGCAGCGCTACGCGATGAAGCAGATGCTGGCCGAGCAGGAGAAAACGCATCCGCGCATCTTCAACAGCCTGTTGACGGCGATGAAACCGCTGATGGGCGAGCCGCCGGCGTAGTGCCGTTCCGCCTGACTATCTCCACGGATCGAGCACGACAAGACCTTCAATATCCTTGAAATCCTTGCCGTTGCGGGTGGCCAGCGGCAGATGGTGGGTCAGCGCGATGGCGGCAATCTGGGCGTCTTCGGTAGAAATCGCCCGTCCCTGACGGGTGCGGGTGGCCACGAGCAAGGCGTAATCGGCGGCGCACGCCTCATCGAACGCCAGACTGCGCCCGGCAAAGTCTTCCGAGAACATCTTCTCGGCACTGTTTGCCAGTCCATCGCGGCGCTTGCCTGTCGGCAGCAGCGCAATGCCCAGCAGAATCTCTGCGCAGGTGATCGCGCTAATAAAAAACGCGGCGTCCGGCCGCTGTTCGAACCAGCTCAATACTTCGCTGGTGGGCTTCGGACGCATGAGTTCCGATAGCACGTTTGTGTCGAGCAAAATGCCGCCCATGCTCAGGCTTTTGGCGTCTTTGACTGCGACTTTGGCAAGCGTGCGCTGAGGCGCGGTGGGATCGGCAAATCTTCCGCGTTCAAACCAGCAAAACGTTGCTGAATTTTCCGGGCGAAACCGGCCCCGGATGTTTGTGCCTGAATCGCCCGGCGCAGAATATCGCGGGCTTCCTGTTCCATAGAAGCACCGTTGCGAGCGGCTTGCAAGCGCAGGCGCTGCTTCAGCTCATCGTCAAAATTACGGATCGTCAGACTGGCCATGGGGGGCGTCTCCGAATGATTGCATTGCTGTCATTGTATTCATCCGTATGCGGCGGGACAAGCCCGTGTCAATCGGGAACAACTCACTGTTCAGCATCCTGATGCTGCGTGATCCGGCGTGAGCGTCAGCCCGAAACCCCGTCGGACCCAGCGCCGCAGCTTGCGCCGTCGCGGCGGTTGCAAACAGCTTGCTCCCAGGATTGCAATCCAACGCCGATGTTTTCCTGCCCAGCCGTTTGCACGTAGAATCAAGCCTTTGTTTTAGTTGAACATTTTCCACAAAGAGAACAAGGTTATGACGGCTTCCTTTATCCCCCCCCAGCGCATCCTCATGGGCCCCGGCCCCTCCGACGTGCCGCAGCGCATCCTCGACGCGATGGCGCGCCCGACCATCGGCCATCTCGACCCCGCCTTCGTCGAGCTGATGGAACAGATCAAGTCCATGCTGCGCATGGCGTTCCAGACCGAGAACGCGCTGACCTTTCCGGTTTCGGCGCCGGGCTCGGCGGGAATGGAACTGTGCTTCGTCAACCTGGTGGAGCCGGGCGACACGGTGATCGTGTGCCGCAACGGCGTGTTCGGCGGCCGCATGCTGGAGAACGTCAAGCGCACCGGCGGCATACCGGTGATCGTCGACGACGCGTGGGGCGCGCCGGTCGATCCCCAGAAAGTACGCGATGCGTTCAAGGCGAATCCCGATGCCAAGGTGCTGGCCTTCGTCCATGCCGAGACCTCGACCGGCGCACAAAGCGACGCTGAGACGCTCGGCAAGATCGCGCAGGAATTCGGCGCGCTGACGATCATGGACTGCGTCACCAGCCTCGGCGGCACGCCGCTTTACATGGACAAGTGGGGCATCGACGCGGCGTATTCGGGCAGCCAGAAATGCCTGTCGTGTACGCCGGGGCTGTCGCCGGTGTCGTTTTCCGGACGCGCCATCGCCCGCATCAAGGCGCGCACGACGCCCGTGCAAAGCTGGTTCCTCGACCTCAATCTGGTGCTCGGCTACTGGCAGTCGGCCGGCAAGCGCACCTACCACCACACCGCGCCGATCAACCCGATGTACGGTCTGCACGAAGCGCTGGTCATCCTCGAAGAAGAAGGCCTCACAAACGCCTGGGCACGCCACCGCAGCATGCACGAAAAGCTCAAGGCCGGGCTCGAAGCCATGGGCTTGCGCTACGTGGTCGAGGCATCCGCGCGTCTGCCGCAGCTCAACTCGATCTACGTGCCCGAGGGCGTCGACGAGGCCGCGATCCGCGCCCGCCTGCTCAACGAATTCAGCCTCGAAATCGGCGCCGGCCTCGGCGACATGGCGGGCAAGATCTGGCGCATCGGCCTGATGGGCTATTCTGCAAAGCAGGAAAATGTCGACTACTGTTTAAGGGCGCTGCAAGCCTGTTTGCCCTGAACCCAACAATCGGAGGATAGCGCGAGCAGCCAGGCCAGCCTGACCCGCATCAAGCAGATGGGCATCCACATCTCGCTGGACGATTTCGGCACCGGCTATTCTTCGCTGGCCTATTTAAAACGCTTCCCCCTCGACACGCTCAAGATCGACCGCTCGTTCGTGAAAGACGTGGGCATCGACCCGGACGACACCGCCATCGTGCGTGCCGTGATTGCGCTGGCCCGCAGCCTGCGCCTGACGGTGGTGGCGGAAGGCGTGGAAACGCCGGAACAGTTGGGATTTCTGCGCGAAGCCCTGTGCGATCAGGCGCAGGGCTATCTCATCAGCCGGCCGATGGATGCAGCGGCATTCGAAGCCTGGATGGCGGAACACCATGACGGGCAGGTCGCCCGCCCGAATCCGACGCGCGCACTTAGCGAGCTTACAGCCAGGTGATGCGTCGCCGCAGGGTGGCCAGCCCGGCCGCGGCGTCCTTGAACGTTGCGCCGTCGTCGCTTGAGCCGGCCACCACGGCCTTGTCCGCGACCGGCACCAGATCGTCGAGTTTGAAACGTCCCTTGCCGGTCTGGTCGCGCAGGACAGGGCGAAATAGCCCAGGGGCAGGGACACGGCGACCAGGAGCGATACCGTCCCGGCGATCCACGTGATGGTGGACGTCGCCCGAGCGCACTTATT
>DASVPF010000097.1:0-1569 GCA_036382965.1 Thiobacillus sp. | reverse complement strand
TCCTCGAATGCCTTGCGGATTTCGGCGCTGGGCCGGGTTTTCTTCGAGAGTGCCGCTTCGCGGCGCTGACTGTCATTGAGCACGCGGTCGAGCTGTTGCTGGAACAGGGTGTAGGCGAGGGCGCCGCCGCCGATGCCGCCGACCAGCAGCACGCTGACATAAATCAGGAGTGCGCGCAGACGGCGTTTCGGCTTGGGGACATCGGCCGGCGTTTCGGCCGCTGCCGTCGCGCTGCGCCGTTCCCCCGGCCTGTCTGGCCTGGATCCACGTCTGTCCTCGGTGTCCTCGGTCTCCTGCCCTCCGCCGGTTTTCTTGCGCAGGCGTTGCAGAAAACCGATGCTGGCGTCGAGCACGGCCGTGATCCGGGCTTGCAGCCGGGTGCGCAGGGCACGCTTGGCATGCGCGGCGAGCGTCTCTTCCGCAGCCGGCGCTTCGGCCGAGTCGCGGGAACGCGGGATCGCGGCGGGGGCTTGTGCTGTTTTCAACGGTCGTGCATCGGGATCGTCATGATGAGAGTGATATCGGCCCGTGCCGTGAATAGTTGAATGCGCCTCTGGCGGGCCGTGCCTCGCCGCCCCCCCGCATCCAAGGAAACGCTGAACAAGTCCTTCGACCAGCTCAGGACGAACGGAACGGCGCCCGTCCTATTTTTTCTTCTGGTAATACCCCACCAGTTCGGCCTGCGCCAGGATGTGTCCCTGCATCGCCTTTTCCAGCGCGGCCTTGGTCGCCGGATGCAGGACCGGCAGCACGGTGTCGAGCGCATACAGCTTGTGGACGTAGCGATGGCGGCCGATGGGCGGGCAGGGGCCGCCGTAGCCTTCGCGCTTCCAGTCGTTGAGACCGTCGCGCGTGCCTGCCGGCAGCTCTGACGCGCGGGACTTGCCGGCCGCGATATCGCTGGTGGCGGGCGGGATGTTATACAGCACCCAGTGCACCCAGGTCGTCTTCGGCGCGGCCGGATCGGGGGCGTCGGGGTCGTCGACGATCAGCGCCAGGCTTTTGGTTCCGGCCGGCACGCCGAACCATGCCAGCGGCGGGGACTGATTACGACCCTCGCAGGTATACAGGCTCGGGATGTCTGAATTCTGGGTAAATGCGCGCGAGTTCAGTTCCATGGTCCTGGTCCTTTCCGCGGCATGGGCGGCCCCACCCGCCATGGCGAGCGCGACGCCAAACCCGACCAAGCTGCGTGTTGCATCCCGCATGACGACGCCCTCCTTTCCCCGGAGCTTCCTACTATAGGCAGGGTCATGCAATTTCAAAGCGCCATGCCGACGCGCATTCGCAGTCGTTTGTTATTCTGGAACTTCCGGGGCTTTCCCTGACACCCGATGGTCAGACACGGCATTCACGCTCGATTCGATTGGCGCGCCACGATCTGGGCCGGGGTCATGGCCGGCATCGTGTCCACGTTGGTCGAGGTGCTGCTCTGGCTGAGCCTGACCGACGATTTTCCCGCCGTCCTGTTCCGCGATGCCCGGCTCACCGCAGCGCTGGTGCTCGGCCGTTCGGTGTTGCAGCCGGCTGCCACGTTCGATGCGGGCATCATGCTGGTGGCCCCCCGGC
>DASVPF010000096.1:0-2061 GCA_036382965.1 Thiobacillus sp. | reverse complement strand
GCCCGACACCGGCGAGCAGGCGCTGGAAATCGCCGACATGCTGGTGCGCTCCGGCAGCGTGGATGTAGTGGTGGTCGACTCGGTCGCCGCGTTGACGCCCAAGGCCGAAATCGAAGGCGAGATGGGCGATTCGCACATGGGGCTACAAGCAAGATTGATGAGCCAGGCGCTGCGCAAGCTCACCGCCAACATCAAGCGCACCAACACGCTCGTCATCTTCATCAACCAGATCCGCATGAAGATCGGCGTCATGTTCGGCAACCCCGAGACCACCACCGGTGGCAACGCGCTCAAGTTCTACGCCTCGGTCCGCCTCGACATCCGCCGCATCGGCGCGATCAAGAAAGGCGACGAAATCATCGGCAACGAAACCAAGGTCAAGGTCGTCAAGAACAAGGTCTCGCCGCCCTTCAAGGAAGCCTTCTTCGACATCCTGTACGGCCAGGGCATCTCGCGCGAGGGCGAAATCATCGAACTCGGCGTCGCCCACAAGCTGGTCGACAAATCCGGCGCCTGGTACGCCTACAACGGCGACAAGATCGGCCAGGGCAAGGACAACGCGCGCGAATACCTGAAGGAACACCCGGAAATCGCGCACGAAATCGAGGCCAAGGTTCGCGCCGCCGTCGGCGTCAACAACCCCGCGGCGATGGCCGAGGATGCAGCCGAACTCGACGCCTGAACCCGCCGAACTGCGTGAACGCGTCCTGCGCCTTTTGGCGCGGCGCGAACACAGCCGCTTCGAACTCGTCCGCAAGCTCGAGCAGGCGGGTTTTGCCGCCGGCGACATCGCCCCGCTGCTCGACGAATTCGAGGATAAAAACTGGCTGTCGGATCGGCGCTTTACCGAGAGCTACGTCGCCGATCACCGCGCCAGGGCAGGCAGCGTCAAGCTCGCCTACGACCTGCGCCAGCGCGGTGTGAGCGACGCCATCATCGAGGTCGTGCTGAGCGGGAATCGCGACAGCGAACTCGAACGCGCGCGCGAAGTGTGGTTGAAGAAATTCGGATCATTACCAACCGATGCGGCCGAAAAAGCCAGGCAGATGCGCTTCCTGCAAAGCCGGGGATTCACATCCGAGGTGATCCGGCGCGTGATAAGAGGCGGGAACGAAGGGCAGGCAGGACTCAGCGAGTAACCGCCTTCAACACCCCCACCCCGGCCGCCCTGGCTGCTTCCATCAACTCTGCGTCCTGCGTCGCGATGGGCAGTTGCAATCGCAAGGCAAGCTCAAGATAGGCCGCGTCATAGCTCGTCAGGTCATAGCGTAGCGCCAGGGACAGAATCGCTGCCGGACCCGGCGTGTCCCGATCGACCATGATCGGCAACGCAGCAACCGCTTCGATGACTTCATGCGCGCCCTGTGCATCGAGCGCGCCGCGCTTGCAGACCGACCTCAGCACGTTGGCAAACTCAAGCTGCCAGAGGGCAGGTGCGTGCGCCTGCTCATCCGGCAAACGCGCGGCGACCCTCTCCGTGTAATCCGTACTCTGGTTCCCCAGAAACCAGCCGCACACCACCGAATTGTCGACCACAAAGGCCATAATCCTAGAAACCGTAGTTGGACGCGCCCGATGGTGCGTCTGGGCGCGTGGCTGCCGCGAAGCGAGGAGGCGGCAGGCCGGGGCCTGCAACGACGAGCGACAAAGGCAGATGCGTGACCAGGCGTGCCAGCGGGTGCGTAGCGAAGCTATCCAAAAGATGAGTCATATCGAAGGCAAAAACATCAGCGTTCATGCGGCTCTCATTGTGGAGATGAGCGGTCAAACTGCGGTTTTTAGGATCAATCCAGCCCGTCGCGGGCAATAGCCTTCAGGTCGCCTTCAAGCGCCAGCCCGCCGCGAATCTGGCGCAAGCGCTCCAGCGCCAAGGCAATGCGCTGGCGCCGTCCGGTTGGCGCTGCCGCTTGGGCAGGCTCGGCCACCAGCCGCGCAACGGGCACGCCCCGACGCGTAATCGTGACCTGATCGCCGTGCTCGACCGCGGCGATCAGCTCGGAGAATCGGTTCTTGGCTTCAAACACGGGAACGGCTTTCATGGCTAGCTCTGTCTAACTAAAT
>DASVPF010000095.1:0-2361 GCA_036382965.1 Thiobacillus sp. | reverse complement strand
AGGAAAACCGGGGCCTGATTGTTGACCGACTGGAAGCGCCAGGCGATCTCCTGCGGCGTGCGTCCCTGGCGGCGGAACTGCGCCGACAGCGCGTCGGTATTGGCGTTCTCGGCCGGGCCATAACAGCCGTAGCAATCACGGCCCAGGCTCGGGCACAGGGCGCCGCAGCCCGCCCGCGTCACCGGCCCCATGCAGGCGACGCCGCGGCTGACCATCACGCAGGTCTGGTTGCGGCGCTTGCACTCGGTGCACACCTTGTCGGCGTTGTCGTGCGGCGCCACGCCGAGCAGGAGCGAATTCGCTACGGCCAGCATTCGCTCGCTGCTGACCGGGCAGCCCCACAATTCGAAATCCACGTTCACGTGGCTCGCGATCGGCGTCGACTGCGCCAGGCTGGCGACGGCCTCGGGATGGGCATAGATTTCTGCAATCCATTGCGCGCCGTCGGCCCGGTTGCGCAAGGCCTGGATGCCGCCGGACGTCGCGCACGCGCCGATGGGGATCAGCACGCGGCTGTGCGCGCGGATGTGCTGAATCCGCTCGATGTCTTCCGGCGTGGAGACGCTGCCTTCGACGAACGCGATATCCACCTCGGCCTCCGGATCGAGCGGCCCGGCCTCGGCGAAGTGCACCAGATCGACGCGCTCGGCCAGCGCGAGCAGGTCTTCGCCGAGATTGAGCAGCGCCAGCTGGCAACCGTCGCAGGAGCTGAACTTGTGCACTGCCACGCGCGGTTTTGCGGTTCGCAAAGTCATCAGAATCCCCTGTGTTGCAACAAGTCCTTGACCTCGCCCCAGTTGAACACCGGGCCGTCGCGGCAGACGAAGGCCCCGCCGAACTGGCAATGGCCGCAGCGCCCGACCGCGCACTGCATGTTGCGCTCCATGCTGAGGTAGAGGCGGGATTCGGGCAGGCCGTGTTGCAGCAGGCTGGCGGCGGCGGTGCGCATCATGGCTTCCGGCCCGCACATCATCGCCACCGCGCGTTCGCGATTGAAACGGGCCAGCCCGAACAATTCCGTCACCCGCCCAACGTGCCAAGGCCACAGCGCAGCGCCATGGTCCGCCGCCACCAGCACCTGGGTATCCGGCAGCTTCGACCAGTGATCGTATTGTTCGCGCCAGATCAGCTCCTCGGCATGCTTCACGCCCTGGATGATGACGAGCTTGCCGTAGCGTTCGCGGCGCCGCAGCACGTAATGGATCACCGACACCGCCGGCGCGCAGCCGAGTCCACCGGTGACCAGCACGATGTCGTCTCCGCCCATTTCCTGCAGCGGCCAGCCGCGCCCGAACGGACCGCGCAGCCCCAGCTTGTCGCCCGGTCGCAGCGCGGCCAGCCCCTGGGTGACGCGCCCCAGTGCGCGGATGGTGTGGCCGATGCCGTCGTGCTCTTCCGGATCGGACATGATGGAAATCGGCACCTCGCCGACGCCATAGAGGTACAGCATGTTGAACTGGCCGGGGGCGAAACGGTAGGCCGCCTGCGCCGCCGCATCGTCGAGACGCAGCTTGAGGGTGAAGATGGTGGACGATTCTTCGGTACGCGTCACCACGGTGGCGGCGTGCGGCGCGCCGGCATCGATTGCGTGAGGCGCGTTCATGGCTTCGCCTCCGCCACATTCAGGGCAGCGGCCTCTTCGGTCAGGTCGATCTCCGCCGGGCACCAGGCGATGCAGCGGCCGCAGCCGACGCAGCCGCTGCGCCCGTACTGGTCGTGCCAGGTGCCGAGCTTGTGGGTCAGCCACTGACGATAGCGGGTGCGGACGTCGGGCCGCACATTGAAGCCGTGCAAGTGGCCGTGCGCCTCGCCAAAACACGAATCCCAGATCCGCTCGTGCCGGCTCGACTGGCCGTTCAGTGCCGGCGCGTCGACTTCGGCATGGCAGAAACAGGTGGGACACACCGCGGTGCAGTTGCCGCAGGCGAGGCAGCGCGCCGCCACGTCGTCCCAGCGCGGGTGTTCCAGCCGGCCCATCAGCATGTCGCGCAGATTGCGCCCGGGCAGGCTGCGCGTCTGGGCGGCAGCAGAAGCCTGTCCCTGCCGGCGCGCGGCGTCGATCTGCCGGGACGTTGCCGGTGCGAGATTCAATGCACTCAGAACGACCTCGCCCTTGTCGCTACCCGCCACCGCGACGAAGCCGTCCGCCAGTTCGGCCAGCGCAAGGTCGTAGCCCGCGCTCGGGGTCGGGCCATCGCCGGTGGAGGCGCAAAAACAGGTGGCCGCCGGCTCGGCGCATTGCACGGCGACCAGGAACAGCTGCTCGCGCCGTTGCGCAAAGTGGGGATCGCGCCGGCCTGCGCGCAGGAATTGCGCGTCCTGCAAGGCCAGTGCCGCCAGGTCGCAGGCGCGCACGCCGAT
>DASVPF010000094.1:0-6907 GCA_036382965.1 Thiobacillus sp. | reverse complement strand
GCTCACGCGCTGCCTTCCGCCAGCGTGTCCTGTGCCCAGAAGAAGCGCTCGGGAATGTATTGCCCCATGCCGGGGCGGAACGCCGCCTTCAGGGCTTCGTAGGTGAAGTTCTGCGCTTCGCGCACCGCGGTCGGCATGTCCTGTCCGTAAGCCAGGGCGGCGGCAATCGCCGAGGCGAGGGTGCAGCCGGAGCCGTGGTAGCTGCCGGGCAGGCGGTCCCAGGCATCGGTCTGCACGTGGCCGTCGGCATCGTACAGGCTGTTCAGTACGCGCGGCGTGGCCTCGTGGGTGCCGGTGATGAGCACGTACTCGCAGCCGAGGTCGGTCAGGTGTTTGGCGCAGGCGGCGAGATCGAGGTCGTCCTCGTCCGATTCGAACAGCGCCAGCCGCCGCGCTTCGTGGCTGTTCGGCGTGAGGATGCTGGTCTGCGGGATCAACAGGTCGCGCATCGCGGCGATCATGTCGTCGGTGGCGAGCTCGTCGCCGCGTCCGGATGCCAGCACCGGATCGAGAATGACCGGGATATCGGGGTAATCGGCGAGGATTTCGGCAATCACCGCCATCGACTCGGGGCTGCCCAGCATGCCCAGCTTGAACGCGGCGACCGGAACGTCTTCGAGCAGCATGCGCGCCTGATCCATCACCCATTCCGAATCGATCACCAGAATCTCATCGACGCCGGCGGTGTCCTGCACCGTGATCGCGGTGATTACCGACAGCGGGTGGCAGCCCATGCTGGCGAGCGTCAGCAGATCGGCCTGGATGCCCGCGCCTCCGGTGGGATCGGACGCGGCGAAGCTGAGCACCAGCGGCGGAGCGGATTTGGGGGGGGAAATAGGCGGCATGGCGTCACTGCTTTAGAATCAAGTCCCGATTTTAGCCGATTCCGCTTGTTCCCATGCCCGAGACCCCCGAATACAAAAGCTGGATGTGCCTGATCTGCGGCTTTATCTACCACGAGGAAGCCGGCGCCCCCGACGACGGTATCCCGCCCGGCACGCGCTGGGAAGACGTGCCGATCAACTGGACGTGCCCGGATTGTGGCGCACGCAAGGAAGATTTCGAGATGGTGGCGTTTTGACCGCCTGTTAAGCCTTGGTTTTTTACCTTATTGCTCAAGAAAAGCCTGGAAGGAGGCGTTAAAGCGTAGGCGGAGCATGCTTCTGACCCATGAAACCCTAGCCAATCCGCGATTGTCGGGACCGTCGATGCAATCCGACGGGTTTGCGATACCTATATTCAAAATAAGGAGACAGCAATGATTTCACGGTGGATTACAGCATGGGGCTTGCTTGCGTTCTCGGCCAGCGTGTGGGCGATTTCGCCTTATATCCAGGGCGATTCGGTGGCGGGCGGCACGGCCCAGTCGGCGGCCGGCGCCGTCGAGGCCAAGCTCAAGAGCGGCGGGTTCAAGGTCGTCGGCAAATACTTTCCCAAAACCCTGACAGGCTATGGCGTGGTCATCGCCACGGACGAGGCCATGCTCGACGAAGTCGGATCGGTCGGCGGGCCGGCCATCCTGGGCGCAGCCATACGCGTGGGCGTAAAAGCCGATGGCAGCGTGGCCTACACCAATCCCGATTACTGGTATCGCGCCTATTTCCGCCGCGCGTTCGGCAAGAAGGAGGCGGCGGTCAAGACCCTGCAATCGCGCTTGCAGAGCGCGCTGGGCGCGGGCAAGGGACTGGGCGGCGACGAGCCGGCCGGCAACCTGACCAATTATCGCTACATGATCGGCATGGAACGCCTGGATTCGTCGAAAAGCAAACTGATCGAATACGGCAGCTTCGCCGAGGCGCTGAAGACCGTACGTGAGAATCTGGCCAAGGGTGCGGGCAAGGCGACCAAGGTCTACGAAGTGGTCATGCCGGACCGCAAACTGGCCGTATTCGGCGTGGCCATGAACGACGGCGACGCCAGCGATGGCGACTGGATCAAGAAAATCGACATGCAGAACAATATCGCCGGGCTGCCGTACGAGATCTATATCGTCAACAACGAGGTGGAGGCGCCGCACGGCCGCTTCCGCATTGCCCTGGCATTCCCGGATGTGGGCATGGGGCAGTTCATGCGGATTTCGTCGCTGCCGAATGCCATTCTCGACACCATGGGCGCGGTGGCGGGCGTCGAGAAAAAAACCGTCAGCGAAGAAGCCTGGCAGTAATTGCCGCCGCACGGCTTCGACGGAAAAAGGGCGTTGCATTGCAACGCCCTTTTTGTTTGCCGGCCGCAGACGCCGGCTGCGCTAAAGAAGCCCGCTGTGGTGCCGTAATGATTACCACACAGGGGGAGTGGCAGGTGCCGCTCGCCCGACGATTCTGCTGGAGAAACGTGTGGATAACGAAGCACTAAAAGGCGTCAAGGTGATGGTGATCGACGACAGCAACACCATCCGCCGCAGCGCGGAAATCTTCCTCAACCAGGCGGGCTGCGAAGTCATCCTGGCGCAGGACGGATTCGATGCGCTGGCGAAAATTACCGATCACGACCCGGATGTGGTGTTCGTCGACATCATGATGCCGCGACTCGACGGCTACCAGACCTGTTCGCTCATCAAGCGCAACGCCCGGTATCGCACCACCCCGGTCATCATGCTGTCGTCCAAGGACGGGCTGTTCGATCGTGCGCGGGGCCGCATGGTGGGATCGGACGAGTACCTCACCAAGCCCTTTACCAAGGACACGCTGCTGACGGCGGTGCGCGAGCACGCCTGTGCCCGGGCCTAACTGATTTCAAGGAGAGAAAATATGGCGATCAGCCGAATTCTGGTTGTGGACGATTCCCCCACCGAACGTTTTTTCCTGTCCGAGTTGCTGGTCAAGAACGGCTATCTGGTCAGCATGGCCGAAAGCGGCGAAGAAGCCATTGCACAGGCCAGGCAGACGCTGCCCGATCTGATCGTGATGGACGTCGTGATGCCCGGGATGAACGGCTATCAGGCGACGCGCATGATTTCCAAGGAAGAAGCGACCAAGCACATCCCGGTCATCATCTGCACCACCAAGGGTCAGGAAACCGACAAGGTGTGGGGCATGCGCCAGGGCGCGAAAGCCTATCTGGTGAAACCGGTCAAGCCGGAAGACCTGCTGTCGCAGATCAAGGCGCTGGACTGAGCGGATCGCCATGGCCAAGAAATTCAATCTGCGCGAATTTCAGACGACGCTGTCGCTGCAACTGCAGGCCGCGGCCAGCCGCGACAACACCGGATCCCGGCTGGGTTTCCGGGTGGGCGACGTGAACTGGCTGGTGAGTCTCTCCGACACCGAAGAAGTGATCCCGGTGCCGCCCATCGTCAAGGTGCCCGGCGCGCGGCGCTGGTTTCGCGGCGTCGCCAACATTCGCGGCAACCTGTTCGCGGTGAGCGATTTTGCCGATTTCATGGGGCAGGGCGTGACCCCCGATCATGCCGATTGCCGTTTGCTGGTCCCGCATCACGACTTCGGTGTGAACGCGGCGCTGCTGGTGCGCAGCACCCTGGGCCTGAAGAACATCAACCGTTACCGGTTGCGCGACGACCGCACGGCCGAGCATCCGTGGGTCGCCCGCCATTACGGCGACGAAGCGGGAGCCGACTGGTGCGACATGGATTTCGGACAATTGCTCGGCGACGCCGAATTTCTCAAGGTCGAGGCGCAACTCGGCAATTGACCGGACATTGAAAACAAGGGCGCGCTGGCGCCGATAGTGGAGGGACTGGAGCAATGAACATGGCAATCACGATGAATGGGCTCAAGGGGCTGGCTGGCCGCATGACGGAAAAGGTCCGGGGCAAGGGGCGGGGCGATCAGACCACGCTGATCATGCAGACCGTGCGCAAGCTGGCCGACAAGGAGCCCGGCAAGGCCCCGCTGATCGGCCATTTGTCTGTCGACAAGCAATATCTCTACACCGGCGGCACGCTGATCGTTTCGCTGCTCCTGGCGGCGGGTTTCACCATCTACAGCACGATCCAGCTCGACAACCGCGCCGGTTACGAGACCCGTTCGGGGGAACTGAGAGTGCTGTCGCAGCGGCTGCCGCTGGCAGCCCAGCAGTCCGTGCTCGGCAACGCCGCCGCGTTCAAGAAACTGGCCGAAGGCAAGGCCGCATTTGAAAAGACCTTGACCGGACTGAGCGAAGGCGACGACGAGGTGCCCGCTTCCGGCGGTGCCGCGCGCGACACGCTGGGGAAAATCGACGCGCAGTGGAAGACGTTCGACCCGCAGGTCGTCCAGATTCTGTCGCAGCAGAAAAACCTGGTGGCCATGAGCGCAAACGTCAAGCGCATTAACGCCTTGAGTATCGACCTGCAGAAAGTGGCCGAACAGCTCGCCAGCCAGCTCGCCGAAGGCGGTGCCGGCGTGCGCGAAGTGTCGCGCGCCAATCACCTGGTCATGCTGAGCCAGCGACTGCCGAAAAACGCCAACCTGCTGCTGTCGGCCGACCTGATCGACCCCCGGGTGGTGTTGCAGCTGGAACAGGACACGTCCTCGTTCCGCGATACGGTGCAGGCGCTGATGGGCGGCGCGGCGAGCCGCAACGAAAACAGCATGCGGACGATGGAAGACCTGGGCACCAACATGGGCGACATGGTCGAGGTGGTGGGTGCGGTGCTGGCCAACACGCAACCGCTGCTGCAGGCCAAGCGGGCGGCCAACAACCTGTTCTCCGGCAGCGACGCGCTGCTCGCCGACACCGATCGGCTGTCGCAGAATTACCGCGCCGTCGGCGGCGTCGGTTATCTGCTGGCCGCGCTGTTCGGTGTGCTGGCAATCGGCTCGCTGGTGATGCTGGGACTGGTCAACATCAATGAGACCAAGTCGCGGGCGCGCAAGAGCGAAGAGGAAAACGGCCGCAACCAGGAAGCGATTCTGCGTCTGATGGACGAACTGGGCGAACTGGCCGAAGGCAACCTCACCATCAACGCCAGCGTGACCGAAGACATCACCGGTGCGGTGGCCGACTCGATCAACTACACGGTGGAAGAGCTGCGCAGCCTGGTGCGCGGGATCAACAATGCCGCGCTGCAGATGGATCAGGCCGCCAGCCAGGCGGGTCAGGTCTCCGAGTCGCTGCAACAGGCGTCGCGCCGCCAGACCGATGAAATCGAGGAAACCTCGGCGGCGGTGGTGAACCTGGCGCAGTCGGTGCAGCAGGTGTCGGGCAACGCCGTCGAGTCGGCCCGCGTGGCCGAACAATCGCTGGCGGCCGCCGAAAAAGGCCAGCAGGCCGTGTCCAACGCCATTGCCAGCATGAACGGACTGCGCGAACAGATCCAGGAAACGTCGAAGCGAATCAAGCGTCTCGGCGAATCCTCGCAGGAGATCGGCGAAATCGTCGAACTCATTTCCGACATTACCGAACAGACCAACGTGCTGGCGCTCAACGCCGCCATTCAGGCAGCGTCCGCGGGCGAAGCGGGGCGCGGCTTCTCGGTGGTGGCGGAAGAAGTGCAGCGGCTGGCGGAACGTTCGGCCGATGCGACCAAACAGATTGCGGCGATCGTGAAGACCATTCAATCCGACACCCACGACACGGTGGCGGCGATGGAGGTCTCGACCCAGGGTGTGGTCGAAGGCGCCAAGCTGTCCGATATGGCAGGCCAGACGCTGGCCGAGATCGGCAGCGTGTCGAAAACGCTGGCCGAACTGATTGCCGACATTTCCACCGCCACGCAGAGTCAGGCGGAATCGACCGCCAAGGTGGCCGAAACCATGCAGGACATCAAGGCAATTTCGGCGCAGACCAGCAGCGGTACGCAGCAGACGGCCGAGTCGATCGGCGGCATGAAGCAGCTGGCGCAAGACCTGAAGAATTCGGTCTCGGGCTTCAAGCTCGCCTGATCGGACAGCTTACTTACGCGCGAGCGAACAGGCCACTGCAAACAACGTCAGGAAATCACACCATGAGCGCCTTACTCGATTACGACACCGGCCCGCTGAACTGGGTGCGCGGCGACATCGACGCCGCCCTGCATGCCGCCCTCGGGCGCATCCAGGCCTACAGCGTGGATGCCGATCTCACCAATGCCCTGCGCCTGGCGCGCGACGATGCGCACCAGGTGGCCGGCGCATTGCGCATGGTGGGCCTGGAGGGCGCCGCCACGCTGGCGGGCACACTTGAGTCCGGCCTCGACGACGTCAACGAGAATCGCCTGACGGCGAGCGACGACGTGCTGCGCGCCCTGCGCAACGCCATCGAAGGCCTGCAGCGCTGGGTCAGGGATCTGGCCGACGGCCGCGGCAGCGGCGAACTGGCGCTGTTTCCCCTTTATAAGCGTCTGCGCGAACTGCAGGGCGCCGAGCGGGTGTTCGAAGGCGAATTGTTTTTCCCCGATCTGCGCACGCGAATGCACGCCAAGGCCGCCAACGACGGCCTGACGCAAGATGCCCTGGCGGCCGAGGTCAAAACCGCGCGCGCGCAGTTCCAGCGCGGTCTGCTGGCCTTCCTGCGCAACGTCGATGCGGAGCAGGGCTTGCGCCGCATGCGCGATGCGCTGGCCGCGATCGAGCGCATCGCGCCGTCGCAGGCTTCGCAAACGTTCTGGTGGGCCTGTGTCGGCTTCGTCGACAGCCTGATCGCCCACGGTGTCGAAGCCGATTTCCACGTCAAGCAATTGCTTGCCCGCGTCGACCTGCAAATGCGCCGCCTGATGGAAGGCTCGCCGCAGGTGGCCGAGCGCCTGCTGCGCGACGCCCTCTTTTTCGTGGCAAAAAGCCAGACCCTGGAGGGGCGCGCGGCCGAAGTGCGCGCGACCTTCGGCCTCGATCGCTACCTGCCGGGCCGCGGCCTGCTCGACCCTGAAGCGCTGGCGCGCATGCGCCCCGTGCTGGACGCCATGCAGACCAGCCTGAAGGCGGCACACGACAGCTGGCACGCCTACGTGGAAGGCGATGCCGGCCAGCTCCCGCAATTCCAGGCCCACCTG
>DASVPF010000093.1:0-1512 GCA_036382965.1 Thiobacillus sp. | reverse complement strand
TCACGATTTCCCTGGCGCCATGACGGGCGCAGCGCGCGATCACCTGGTCGAGCAGCGGAATCAGGCTCTCGCCGCCTTCGAGCGAGAAACGCTTCTGTCCGACACGGCGCGTATGCAGGAATTTTTCCAGCGTCTCGGCATCGGTCAGCCGCTTCAGCAATTGCAGCTTGAGCGCGGGGGTGACGCCAAATCGTCCCTGCGCACTTTCGATGCGCTGCTGCAGCCAGCGTTTGCGCGCCACATCGGTGATGTGCATGTATTCGAAGCCGACGTGGCCGCAGTACGCATTGTTCAGGCGTTGCAGCACGTCGGCCAGCGTGGTGCGCTCCACCCCGAACAGCGATCCGGTCTCGAATTCGCGCGCGAGGTCGGCCTCGGTCAGGCCGTAGTGCGCGGGATCGAGTTCGGGCGTCGGCGGCGGGTCGAAGCGCCGCAAGGGGTCCAGGTCGGCCTGCCGCACGCCCAGATAGCGGTAGGCGTTGATGAGGCGCAGCACGGCGACCTGCGCGGCATCCGATCCGCCCGCCGCGCCCGGCAGCGGCAGCGCCAGCCACGGCGCCAGCGCCTCGTCGCCGAACTGTTCCAGATACGCCGCATTGCCGGCGTACAGCGGCGAGGTCGAATGCCAGTCGGGTGCGCTCATGCGAAGCCGGCTATCCCCCGCGCCGATCCAGCGGCACGAAGTCGCGCCGCGCCGCGCCGGTGTAGAGCTGGCGCGGACGGCCGATCTTGTGCGCAGGGTCGGACAGCATTTCGTGCCACTGCGCCACCCAGCCCGCGGTGCGGGCGAGCGCGAAGATCGCGGTGAACATGCTGGTGGGGATGCCCATGGCGCGGAAGATGATGCCGGAATAGAAATCGACGTTGGGGTAGAGCTTCTTGGCGATGAAGTACTCGTCCTCCAGCGCGATGCGTTCGAGCTCGAGTGCGATCCTGAACTGCGGATCGTCGCGCAGGCCGAGTTCGTCCAGCACTTCGTAGCAGGTCTGGCGGATGATGGCGGCGCGCGGATCCATGTTCTTGTAGATGCGGTGGCCGAAGCCCATCAGCCGGAACGGGTCGGACTTGTCCTTGGCGCGCTTGATGAATCCGGGAATCTTGGAGACGTGGTCCATCTCTTCCAGCATGCGCAGCACCGCCTCGTTGGCGCCGCCATGCAGCGGCCCCCACAGCGACGCCATGCCGCCGGCGACGCAGGCATAGGGATTGGCGCCGCTGGAACCGGCCAGGCGCACGGTCGAGGTCGAGGCGTTCTGCTCGTGGTCGGCGTGCAGGATGAAGATGCGGTCGAGCGCGCGCGCCAGCACCGGATTGGGTTCGTAGGGTTCGCACGGGCTGGAGAACATCATGTGCATGAAGTTCTCGGCATACGACATGCGGTTCTGCGGATAGACGAAGGGCTGCCCTTCGTTGAACTTGTAGGCCCAGGCCGCCACCGTGGGAATCTTGGCGATCAACCGGTGGGCGACGATCTCGCGGTGCTCGGGATTGAAGTTGTCGAGGCCGCGATGA
>DASVPF010000092.1:0-6377 GCA_036382965.1 Thiobacillus sp. | reverse complement strand
ACGCCGGTCGATGACGTCGACGATGTCGACGCGGGCGAGCAGGGTGTCGATGAAATCGCGCGGGATCATGATGTCCGCATGATAAACCCGGGGGTGCGCCGGGTGGTGGGCTTAGCTTGCGAGGCGGGCCTTGATCAGCGCGGAGACCTGGCCCATGTCGGCACGGCCGGCGAGGCGGGGCTTCAACAGGCCCATGACCTTGCCCATATCCTTGGCACTGGACGCGCCGGATTCGGCAATCGCCGCTGCGACCGCGGCTTCGACTTCAGCAGCGGAGAACTGCTCGGGCAGGTAAGCCTGCAACACGACGAGTTCGGCTTGTTCGGCGGCCACCAGATCGTCGCGGCCGGCAGCCTGAAACTGGCTGATCGAATCCTTGCGTTGCTTGATGAGTTTTTCGACGATGCTGCCGATGATGGGATCACCCAGCGCGGCATCGTCCAGCTCGATGCGTTCGTCGACTTCTTTCTGCTTGATCGCAGCCAGCAGCAGGCGAATCGTGCCGAGGCGCGCCGCTTCCTTGGCACGCATCGCCGCCTTCATGTCGTCAGTGATGCGGAGTTTAAGCGACATGCCGGGCGGGCGTGAGGGTGGAGATTCTGCCGAATGGCAGAATCAATACATCTTGGGGGGGAGTTGCTGGCCGCGCAGGCGCTTGCTCTGGCGCTTGACCGCGGCGGCGAGCTTGCGCTTGCGCTCGGCGGTGGGCTTCTCGTAGAACTCGCGGGCGCGCAGTTCGGTCAGAAGACCAACTTTTTCGATGGAACGCTTGAAGCGGCGCAAGGCGACATCAAACGGCTCGTTTTCTTTGACTTTGACGTGGGGCATCTGAGAGGGCTTTCTGGGAAGCTTCCTGTGAACTGGAAAAACGAGAATAATAACAAGCCCTCGAGCTTTTTTCCAGCCCCCCGTTTTCGCCCCTTAACTATGCTGGTACTCGGCGTTGAATCCTCCTGCGATGAAACCGGTGTCGCGCTGTACGACAGCGCGCGCGGCCTGCTGGCGCATGCGCTGCATTCGCAGATTGCCATGCATAACGAGTATGGCGGCGTGGTACCGGAACTGGCGTCGCGCGATCATATCCGGCGCATTCTGCCATTGACCCGACAAGTTCTACGCGAAAGTGGGCGCACACTGGCTGATCTCGATGGCATTGCCTACACTCAGGGGCCAGGGCTCGCCGGCGCCTTGCTGGTGGGCGCGGGCATGGCGCGCGCGCTGGCGTTTGCGCTGAATATCCCCGCGGTCGGTGTGCACCACCTGGAAGGCCACATGCTGTCGCCGCTGATTTCAGACACGCCGCCGGAATTTCCGTTTGTCGCTTTGCTGGTGTCGGGCGGACACACGCAGCTGATGCGGGTGTCCGGCGTGGGGCGCTACACCCTGCTGGGCGAGACGCTGGACGACGCGGCCGGCGAAGCCTTCGACAAGACTGCGCAGCTGTTGGGCCTGGGCTACCCGGGCGGACCGGCATTGTCGAAGCTGGCGGCAACGGGGAATGCCAGCCGTTTCACCTTACCGCGTCCGATGCTCAATTCAGGCGATTTCGACTTTAGTTTCAGCGGCCTCAAGACCGCAGTGCTGACGCTGGTACGCAAGGTCGGCCTGGATCAGGCAGCAGATATTGCCGCAGCGTTCCAGGCGGCGGCGGTGGAGGTGCTGGTGAGCAAGAGTCTTGCAGCGTGCGTGCAGAGCGGTGCGACCCGACTCGTGGTTGCCGGCGGCGTGGGCGCCAACACGCATTTGCGCGAGCGGCTCACGCGCGAGGCGGCCGCACGCGGCATCAGCGTGTTTTACCCAAGCCTGGAATTCTGTACCGACAATGGCGCGATGATCGCCTATGCGGGGGCGCAGCGTTTGACAGCGCACTTGGATTTGAACCTGGCGCAATCCGATTTGGCCTTTGCCATCAAGCCGCGCTGGGAGTTGGCGACGCTCGACGCTGCGTAAAACAGCGATGAAATGCGAGGGACTACTTGCGCAATATGGGGTAGGCGTCGCGCAAGGCCTTGAGCCATTTTTCGCTGCCGGTGAGGTGCGCGATCTGTTCGGGGAACAGTAAAAATCCCACCAGCACCGCCATCAGGCATACCAGAACCAGCGTGCCGAAAATGCTTTCCGGCCGCAGCACGCCCCAGTAGCGGCTGACCAGGAACAGCGTGTCCTTTTTGTGTTCCGACATCGACAGCCAGTGGCGCAACAATTTGACCGCGAGGTAAGCCGTGTAGCCGCCGGCCAGCGAGGCAAACACGATGCGGAAGATGGCGAATACGTCGAGCCCGCCGCCGAGGTACTGGTGATACAGCCAGGACACGAAACCCAGCGACAGCGAGGCCAGAATTGCGATGGCGACGTTGATGAACAGCCGTCGCCGTTCGCGCGCGAGGTCGCGCTGACGCTCGATGAAGAAGCTGTCGATCTCGCGTTTGAAGTACTCGACCTTTTCCTGCACCAGCGACGAGATTTCCGATTTGGCGCTGACGATGCGCGCGTCCAGTAACGTGCCGAGCCGCTCGCCGGCGTAATCGACCAGTTCGCGTACATCGTCCTTGGTGAACTGGCGCTGTTCATGCAATTCGTCGGAAATCTTGTCGAGCTTGGCGTCGATTTCCTGGCTGGCCTGCCAGATGACGTCTTTCAGTTCGGTGCCGGCCTGCGACACGCCGACTTTCACCACATCGGCCAGCCGTTCGCCGGCGTGGTCGATAGCCTCGCGCGAGACCTCGGCGAGGCTCTCTTTTGCGTGGTCGATGGTTTTGTCGAAGAAGGCCATGTTAGGTTGCAGGATCAGGAACGGGCGTCGATGCGTTCTTCCTCGCCGTTGACCAGTTTGACGAGATTGCTCCTGTGACGATAGACCAGCAGCAGCGCGATCACCAGCACGGTCATCGCCGTGTCGCCCCAGCCCGTCAGCAGTCCCGCATAGAGCGGGGCGAGTACGGCGGTGGTCAGCGCAGACAGCGAAGAAATGCGGAATGCCTTGGCCATGAACAGCCAGGTCGCCAGACACGCCAGCCCGAGCCAGGGATTGAGGCCGAGCAGCACGCCGAGCGCAGTGGCTACGCCCTTGCCGCCCTTGAAGCCGAAAAACACCGGGAACAGGTGGCCGATGAATACCGCCAGCGCGCACAGCAGGACGATGCCTTCGGCCAGACCAAATTGCGGGGCCAGCATGCGCGCCAGCATCACCGCCACCCAGCCCTTGAGGGCATCGCCCAGCAGCGTCAGCGCCGCAGCCGTCTTGCGTCCGGTACGCAACACGTTGGTCGCGCCGGGATTGCCCGAACCATATTGCCGCGGATCGGGCAGGCGCATGGCGCGGCTGACGATCACGGCGAACGACAAGGAGCCCAACAGATAGGCAACGGCAATAAACACCAGCGTGGTCATAGACAAGTCAGTAAAATGGCGGGTTTCGGTTGGGCCCGTTGAGGCAGCGCGATGGATATTCTATTTTTGCGGGACTTCCGTCTCGAGCTGATTATCGGCATATACGAGTGGGAACGCAAAGTGCCGCAGCCGGTGCGGCTCGATCTGGAAATCGGCCTGCCGCACAGCACGGCCGGCGGCACCGACAATGTGGCCGACACCATCGACTACGGCGCAGTGGCCAAAAGGGTGAAGGACTACCTGCACAACGCACCGCAGCCGATCACCCTGGTCGAGTCGGTGGCCGAACACGTCGCCGCCATCGTGCGCGACGAATTCGGCGCGCCGTGGGTGAAAGTGTCGGTGACCAAGTTCGCCATCGTGCCGGGCATCAAGGAGCTCGGCATCACCATCGAGCGCGGGTCGCGCCTGTGAACTTCGAGCACATGGCCGCCGGCCATATTGCAAGCGCGGCGGCCATCCTGCTGGCGGCGTATTTCATCCGCGGCATCACCGGCTTCGGCTCGGGACTGATTTCGGTGCCCCTGCTGGCACTGTTCCTGCCGCTGAAATTTGTCGTGCCTTTGGTTCTGCTGCTCGATTTCACCGCGTCGATCGTCATCGGCGGCCTCCATTTCAAGCGCGTGAAGTGGGACGAAATCGGCGTGCTGATTCCGTTCGGCGTTGCGGGCGTGGTGCTGGGCACCCGTCTGCTGGTCAAGCTGCCGCCCGAACCCATGCTGATCGCGCTGGCCGGATTTGTTTTCGTTTTCGCCGTGCGCAGCGTGTTCGATATCCGCGGCGAGAAACCGATCTCGCGCGGCTGGGCGGTGCCGGCCGCGCTCACCGGCGGCACGGTGGGGGCGCTGTTTGGCACGGGCGGACCGCCGTACGTGATTTATCTGACCCACCGCATCCACGACAAGAGCGACTTGCGTGCGACGTTCTCGGCGTTGTTTTTTACCGAAGGCATCACGCGCATCGCCAGCTTTCTGATTGCCGGGCTGTTGCTGACGGCCCAGGTATGGATTGCTTATGTTGCCGCGCTGCCGCTCATGCTGGGGGCGCTTTATGCGGGCGGGCGCGTGCATGTCGGGCTGACCCCGACACAAATGACGCGGCTGGTCGGGGGCTTGTTGCTGGTGTCGAGCGCATCCTTGCTGTTCAAGGCGATGCGCGCATGAACGCGCGTGAATCGCTGCATTTCCAGGCGGTGTCGTTCACCGGCATGGCACCGGGCACGCGCCTCGTCGTGCTGGGCGCGGTGCACGGCAACGAAACCTGCGGCACCCAGGCGATTCGGCGGGTCATCGGCGAGATCGAATCCGGGCAGATGGACATCGTTGCCGGCAGCGTGACCTTCGTCCCTGTGACCAATCCGCTGGCCTATGCCCGCCATCAACGCATGGGCGACCGCAACCTCAACCGCAATCTGGTGCCGACCGACACACTGGTTGAATTCGAAGACCGTATCGCCAACTGGTTGTGCCCGCTGCTCGCGCAGCACGACGCGCTGCTCGACCTGCATTCCTTCCACACCGCGGGCGAATCCTTCGCCATGCTGGGCCCGGAAAATAACAGTGGCACGCTGGAGCCGTTTGCGCGCGCCGCCGAGGAAACCGCGCTGGCCCTCAGTCTCGGCGTGCGCCGCTTCGTCGACGGCTGGCTCGACACCTACGCCGCCGGTGTCGCGCGCCGCTTGGCTGCGGGCGCATCGGCGCGCGAAGCCGACGTGCATTACGGGGTGGGGACCACCGAATACATGCGCATGCAGGGCGGCATCGCGCTGACCCTCGAATGCGGCCAGCACGACGATCCCGCGGCACCCGAGGTGGCCTGGCGCGCCATCCACAACGCCCTGGCGCACCTGGGGCTGACCGCCGCACCGGCGCCGGCAGCGGTGACCGACACCGAGGCGCTGCGCCTGTATCAAGTCATCGACCGTGCCCACTTGGGTGACACTTTTGCTCGCAGCTGGGCCAGCTTCGATCGCGTGCGTGCCGGCGACATCATCGGTACGCGCCACGATGGCACGTCGGTGATCGCGGAGCGCGACGGCTATGTCGTTTTCCCCAACCCGGCTGCACTGCCGGGGCAGGAGTGGTTTTATCTGGCGAAGCCGAGCGCGCGGGTTTGATGTTCAGCCGCGCGGATGATGCTGCGCATGCAGTTGCTTCATCCGTTCGCGCGCCACATAGGTGTAAATCTGCGTGGTGGAAATGTCGCTGTGGCCGAGCAGCATTTGCACCACGCGCAGGTCGGCGCCATGGTTCAGCAGATGGGTGGCGAAGGCGTGGCGCAGCGTGTGCGGCGACAACGGGCGGTCGATCCCCGCAGCGCCCGCACGGCGCTTGATGAGGTACCAGAACGCCTGCCGCGTCATGCCGTCACCTCGCGCGGTGACGAATACCGCATCGCACAGGTGCTCCCCCAGCAGCAGCGCGCGCCCGCCAGCCAGATAGTGTTGCAGCCACCGCACCGCTTCTTCGCCCAGCGGCACCAGCCGGTCCTTGCTGCCCTTGCCCGTCACGCGCAGCACGCCGTCGTTGAGATTGACCGCCGTCATCTTCAGTCCCACCAGTTCGGACACCCGCAAGCCGGTGGCGTACAGGGTTTCCAGCATTGCGCGGTCGCGCAGTCCCGACGGGGTATCAGGGGGGGCACTGTTGAGCAGGCGCTCCACGTCGGCCTCGGTCAGCGTCTTGGGCAGCGCGCGCGGCAACTTGGGGCTCTCGAGGTTGAGCGTGGGGTCGGCGGCGATCAGGTTTTCGCGCAGCAGGTAACGGTAAAACCGTTTCAGCGTCGACGTGTAGCGCGCTGCGCTGCGCGGCCGGACATGCTGCGCAAAGCGCGACGCCAGATAGGCCTCGATGTCGCCCGGGACGGCAGCGTCGAGTCCATGGCCGCGGTCTTTCCCCAGCCAGGCGGAAAACGTCTTGAGGTCGCGCCGGTACGCTGCCAGCGTCAGGTTCGCCAGTCCGTCTTCCAGCCACAGGTGGTCGCAAAAC
>DASVPF010000091.1:0-8830 GCA_036382965.1 Thiobacillus sp. | reverse complement strand
GAAGCTGTAGAGCGTTCCGCGCAGACGCAGGACGAGTCCGGCAAGCGCAACGGCGAACAGGAAGAAGCCGATTCCCACCATGATGCGAAAGGCGAAGAACACGGTCGGCACATGGGGGCGCGCTTCCCGCGCAACCTGGTCCAGGCCGAGGACGACACCGTCGGGATCGGGCTTGAGGATGAGGCTGGCCACGCGCGGAATTTCCAGCGCATGGCGATTGGTCGCGGCATCCATGTCCGGCAGCGCGAACACCACGAAGGGCGCGCCTGCCCGTGTTTCCCACAGGGCTTCCATGGCCGCCACCTTCATCGGCTGGTCACGCTGCACCTGCAGGCCGTGCAGGTCGCCGAGCGCGATCTGGAGCGGGCTGAAGACGGCTGCCGCGCCCATCGCCAGCGCGAAGGCCCGGCGCGACGTGTCCTCCTTTTCCCGGCGCAGCAGCCGCCAGGCGCTGACGCCGGCCACCACGAACGCACCCGCCAGGAAGGACGCGGTCAGCATGTGGGCGAGGCGATAGGGCGCGGACGGATTGAACACGATCCGCCACCAGTTCGCCGGGAAGAATACGCCGTCCACCCAGGCGAATCCAGCCGGCGTATGCATCCAGGAACTGGCCGCCAGGATCCAGAACGCGGACAGGATCGAGCCGAGCGTCACCATGCACGTGGCGAGAAAATGCAGGCGTGCGCCCACCCGCCCCCAGCCGAACAGCATGACCGGCAGGAAGCCCGCTTCGAGAAAAAAGGCCATCAGCACTTCGTAGGCGAACAAGGGGCCCAGCACGTTGCCGGTGGCCTGCGAGAACGGGCCGAAATTGGTGCCGAACTCGAACGAGAGGACGACACCCGTGACGACGCCCATGCCGAAGGCCAGACCGAACAGCCTGGCCCAGAACCGGTATAGCCGCACGTAGACCGCCTTCCCGCTGCGCAGCCACAGGCCCTCCAGCAACACCAGAAAAGGCGCCAGGCCCAGGGTCAGGGTGGGAAAGAGAATGTGAAAGCCGAGGGTGAAGGCGAACTGCTGGCGGGAGAGGAGGAGCGCGTCGAGTTCCATCGTTCCGGTTTCCGTGCGGCCATCCCGTTCCAGACCGGCCTACTTGGGGACGGGCCGGTTCCGAGGCGGGCGCTTGATCATCCAGCGCGCGAACAGGAAGGCCGGGGCAAAGACCAGCGCGAGGAAGAGCAGCGCCCACACCGGGTTGGCCAGGGCGGAACCCCACCCCGCTTTCACCGCGAGCCACGAGAGCGCAAAGAACAGCGTGGCGCTGACGACCGAGAACAGGATGACGAACAGCAGGAAGGCGGCCAGGGCCGGGGTTGCGCGGTGTTTGGCCCGGCGCACATAGGGAAACGCGAGCGCCAGCAGGATCAGCCAGATGCCTAAAGCCAGTGTCTCGGTCATGCGGGGTTTTTCTCCTTTCGGAAGCACGGCAAGCGAAAACACGCGCAGTCGAATGTGGACGTGCCGCTACCCCATCTGCGGCGGGATCAGCAGCAATATCGGACTCGGGCTATGCAAATGCAGCCGATAGCCGGCACGGCTGAGCGGTTCCGCCAGACCCGCCATCGCTTCCAGACCGTCGAGCGTTGCCAGCGTCGCGATCAACTCCACGCCGCCGGCGATGTTCACTTCTTCCGGATAGGCTACGCCCGCGTCGGGATACAAGCGGCAAAACAGCGCATGATGCATGCTCGACGGCAGTGCGATTTCCACTTTCGCGCGGCGCAGCAAGGCATCGGTCGTCCCGGCAGCGGTTTCCCGCCCGCCCCACGTCAGCTTGATCACTTCGGTCTCGGCCATGTCCGGTTCCACTCATGTGCTGAAGCACGATGCACCAGGCGCAGATACGCGCCGGGTGCGGATGTCTTCGTCCTTTATAGGACATTCGGCGTTTTCTCATGGAGACGGGCCGTTATAGCCACGATGTCCAACGCGGAATCCGTGCCAATTTTTAGCTGATCCTAGAATGGAGTGAGTGAATCGCTTATTGATCTGGCCCGCAAACAGATCGCGATGGTGTCCCGAACGGGCAAGACAGGCGAAAGGAGCACCCATGAATGCCAGGACGACAGAGTTCGACAAGCTGGTGGCGCAGTTGCAACTGTGCGATGTGGAAATGGCCCGCCTCGAGGAGAAGGTCGGCCACCGGGAACCCGAACGCCGGGGTGCGCTTGAAAACGAAGCCCTCGACACCCTGCAAGCGATGCTGGATAAGGAATTGGCGACACTGCGGCAGTTATGGGACGAGGCAGATCAGGCGCTCCGCCTGCTGGAGCAGGCGAAGGACGATGAATGGGGAATTCTGAAGGCGCGTGTCGAACAGGCGTTGACCCATCTGGACGAGGCCTTGAAGGAGGCCCACGCCCGTTTCGGGGAATAAGGGCACGGCGCTATCTTGCTGCCTGCATCCCATTCGGAGCCCGTTCGCACTGAGCACGTCGAAGCCTGTCCTGAGCCTGCCGAATGGGGGCTCTGCCACAGACGCTGGGGTGGTTCGACAGGCTCACCACGAACGAAGCTAGCGCCAAGCCAACCCGCAGCCCACCGCATCGCCCACCCGGATCATGCCGCCCGTCAGGATGCGGGCCTTGATGCCGCCGTGCCCGCGCATCGCGTTGTAACCGCCCCGCCCCAGCACGTCCTCCATGCGCGAGCAGGGATCGCAATGCCCCGTCACCTCGAGCACCACCTCGGCACCGATGCGCAGCACCAGCGGCCGGTCACTGAACAAGGCATGCGCCGCCAGCAGGTTCAGCCCCGATACCACCAGATTGCGCCGCAACCCGGCCGCGTCGATGCGCGCATGTCCCGTCAACGCCGCCACTGCCGGCAGATGCTCGGCCTGGATCAGCGTCACCTGCCGGCTGCCGCCTGCCACGCGGGCCCGCGACGGCTGCGCGTAGTGATCGCCTTCGAGCCCGCACGCGGCAATCGCCATGACGGATTCGACCGCGGCCACTTCGCCGCAGCGCTGCGGGCGCAGATAGATGGCATCGATTCGACCCGCGCGGGGGAAACGGCTCGCCAGGTCGCGCAGATCGGTCCCCTCCATTGCGGCATTGTCCGCGTCGGCGCTCATTCGGTGAGCGCAAATGCCATGCCCGCAGATCCCGGCGCTTCGCCCTGTCTCAGGTTCCGTTGCAGCATGTCGGTGACCGCATCGACCGGTTTGGGCTTGCTGAAATAGAAGCCCTGGATGATCTGGCACTGCCGCGCCTGCAGAAAGGCCAGTTGTTCGGCGGATTCCACGCCCTCCCCGATCACCTTCATGCCCAGACTGTGGGCCATGGCGATGATGGCGGCAGCCAGGGCGCCGTCGCCCGCCTTGCCGGTGATGTCCTGAACAAAGGCGCGGTCGATCTTCAGGGTATCGATGGGAAAACGCTGCAGATAGCTGAGCGATGAATAGCCGGTACCGAAGTCGTCCAGGGACAGCGAGACGCCCAGCTGCCTGAACCGATGGAGAATGGCGATGGTCTCGCTGCCCTGCTGCATCACCGCGCTTTCCGTCAGTTCCAGATCCAGCAGGTGCGGCGGGAATCCGGTCTCGTCCAGTATGGTCTCGACGGTCTCGAACAGTTGCGGATGGGCGAACTGGCGGGCGGACAGGTTGACCCCCACCGACACCGCCAGCCCGGCCTCCACCCATGCCTTTCCCTGGGCACAGGCCGTGCGCAGAACCCATTCGCCGATCGGGATGATGAGGCCGGTTTCTTCCGCCAGTGGAATGAAGTCCATCGGCGAAACCATCCCGAGATTGGGATGCTGCCAGCGGAGCAGCGCTTCCACGCCGACGATGCGCTTGCTGCCCGCCTCGACCTGGGGCTGATAGTGCAGCAGCAGCTCGCCGCGTTGCTGCGCATGGCGGAGCTGCCGTTCCATCTCCAGGCGCTCGCGCGCCTTGGCATTCATGTTCTCGGAATAGAACTGGTAGGTGTTGCAGCCCCGGCTCTTGGCCGCGTACATGGCTGTTTCGGCATTCTTGATCAGCACGCTGGCTTCGCTGGCGTCGAAAGGAAAGAAGGTGATGCCGATGCTGCCTGAGACGAAGAGTTCCTGGCCGGCGATGGAGAATGGCCGTTCCAGTATTTTCAGGATGTTCTGCGCCACCAGCGCGGCGCCATCCACGTTATGGAGCGTGGGCAGGATCAGGGTGAATTCGTCGCCGCCGTTGCGGGCCAGGGTGTCCTCCTGGCGCAGGCCGGACTTGAGCCGTTCGGCCACCGCCTTCAACAGCCCGTCGCCGATATCGTGGCCCAGGGTGTCGTTGATGGTCTTGAAGCGGTCGAGGTCGAGAAACAGCAGTGCCAGGATAGTTTCCTGCCGGGCGGCGTGCGCCAGTGCCTGCACCAGGCGGTCGTTGTAGAGCTCGCGGTTGGGCAGCCCGGTGAGGGCGTCGTGGGTGGCCTGGTAGGCCAGCTGGGCTTCAAAGGCTCGGCGTTCGCTGATGTCCTGCACCAGCAGGGTGAAGCAGCGCGAGTGCGACGCGATCGCCTCGCTCACCGAGAGCGTCAGGTGAAAATGCTCGCTGCCACGGCGCACGCCGATCAGCTCGGTTCCCACACAGGTGGCCGGTTCTCCGGAGGCGGACAGGAAACGGACTGCATCCTCGGCGGCCAGCAAGCCGGCGAAGGGGGTGTCGAACACGTCCCCGGCGTGGCAGCCGAAAATCGATTCGGCCGCCTTGTTGAAGCTTTCGATTCTTCCGGCCGGATCGACGGTGATGAGCCCTTCGGCGGCGGTTTCGAGCACCGCACGCTGGCGCGATTCGCGCAAGGCGATTTCGTGTTCGCGATGCACCAGTTCCTGGCGCATGAATTCCAGATCCTGCGCCAGGCTGGAGACTTCCGCCACGCCGGTGCGGACCGCCAGCCGTTCCTCGGTGTGGCCGCTCGCGATCCGGCGCGATGCATCCCGCAACTGGCGGATCGACTTGGTCAGCAGATGGCCGAAGAAGCCGATGAACAGCAGGGTCAGCGCAATATAGCCGCAGGCCAGGAAAAATCCGAAGCGATAGAACTTCGCGATTTGATCTTCCACCGGCTGTTCGTCGAAGGCGACCCGCAGCACATCGCGATTGCCGCCTTGCGAATGGATCGGAGCGGCGATGGAATAGACGTGGTCGCCATGCTCGCCGAAAAAGAAGTCCTCCTTGAAATGGACGGCCGGATTGAAGGCAGAGGCATAGGTCGTTCCCGACGCAGCGACGTAATCGATATACGCCACCTGGCCGCTGAGGACGAGGTCGTCCGCGATCTGGCTGATCCTGGCTGGGTCGGCGGCGGCCTGGTCCATGAGCCTGACCAGCAGGAAGGACTGCGCACGGGCATGGTCGACGAATTTGGTCTGGGAGTCCTTTTCCGCGAGGTGCAGGATGCCGAGATAGATGAAGGGAATCAGCAGCGCATGGATCAGCAGCGCGCCGATCAGCATCTTGCCCATGTAACTTTGGGAGAACTGCCGCATCCGCGTTGTCACGCCCACAGCTTCCCGGCGATCCTGCGTCTCTGCCGCGCCGTGGTTCGCCTGCGCGGCAGGCAGGTGGGCGGCGCCGGGGCTTTCTCCAGTGCCTCGCGCTGTTCGCGTACCGCGTCGCATCGCCGGTGCCATACTCAGAGTTCCCCGACGATCTTGAGTCCGGAGCGCGGGGTGACTTGATCGCGCGGCAGATACGTAACCGCCGCGGGATCCCTCTCCAGCGCCTGCAGCAGTTCGCGTAGCTCAACGTAGACCAGCGGCTGCGTTCCGCCCATGCGGAACACGCGCGACAGGATCTGGCGCTCGTAGGCCGGCGTCGACATGAACATGACTTTCTGCATGAACATTTCCTGCACCATCGGGTCGGTGTTGTTGCGCAGCGGACGGACCCGCTGGCTGTCGACGATCATCGGCACGCCGAGATAGAGCTTGCGGGTCTCGCCGGGGGACAGCCGCTGGATCGCTGAATGCGCGCTCGCCACCAGGACCAGCGACGGCTCCACTGTCTGCGCACGCAAGCCAGGCGGCAACAGCAGGCCGACAAGCAACAGCAGAAGCAGGCGCATCATGGGTAGACCATGCTCCATTGCAGACCGATCTCATTGAAGCGCGCGTCGTTCTGTCTTTCGTTGCGGGAAAGTTCAAGCTTGAGCGCCTGGTGCCGGGCCACCTCGAAGCGCGCGCCGGCCACCGTCCGCGCGTTGACGAATTCCGGAATCAGGTCCAGGTAGGCATCGTTCTTTGCACCGTGGGTATCCTCCAGCCGGCCGAATAGCGTCCAGTGGGGATGCGCCTGGTACTCGGCCTGCAGATAGCCCGCGGTGAAGTCCGCGTTGCGGGTCGGCGCCGTCCCCGTGAGGCGATTGCTCACGTAGTACAGTTCCCCCAGCACCCGCAGCCTGCCGGTTTCCACCGTATAGAAAGCCCCCGCCACCGTCTGGTCGACCTCGGCTATCGTTCGGCCGACGACCGGAATGCGGCTGTAGCCGGTAAATCCCCCGAATTCGCCGGCGCTGTCGTCGAGAGGGCGGTAGCTCAGGCGGGCACTGGCTGCCAGCTTGCCGCCTTGGCGGGACACCGGGCTGCTGCCCTTCATCTCCAGGACGTTCAGCGGTTCGAGTTCTTCTCCCAGATTGGGGCCCTGACCGATGCCCAGCGCGTAGTTGAAACTGCCGTGCTCGCGGTCGAGCGCGCCTTCTGCCAGCAAGCCTGCAACATGGGTCGGCAGCACGCCGTAATAGTCTTCAAAGTTGGTGATGGCAGGGCGGCTGATCGTAGTCTGCATGAAAGCCCCGTGGTGATGTTCGGTATTCCAGAACCCCAGCGGATTGTGGAAACGCCCGAGCCACAACGTAGTCATGGGTTGTACCAGCCAGCCCAGTTGCAGGCGCTCCATTTCCTGCTCGTCGCGACTCGCCATGAATTCGGCGAGGAAACGCAGCCGCTCGAAGTCGGTGCTGTAGAAGATGTCCACCGCAGGCGTCAACTCGTTCTGGCTGAGTTCGGGAACCGGAACATTGAGGTGTGTGCCGGTGATGACCGGGAACAGCAACAGATCGCCGTAGTGATGGTGGGAGACGATGGCCTCGTCTTCGCCGGCAAAAGCAAGAACCGGAATGCCCACGCCCAACATGCATGCCGCCAGCACGGCCAGGAGCGAAACACTACGCAAAACGCTACAGCGACCTGCCATCTACACTCCCTGAATTTACTTATTGCCAGCCGGATCATTAGAGCACGGCTACTGCGTCCCATTGAATAACGTCAAACGGCCTGTCTTCTTGACTGTGGCTTGGGCGCGACAGAGCCCGTGCCCGACGCGCACCGCAAAACCGCCTATTTTTAGAGTGGATCGACACTCCAAGGAGATAACATGGCTGTAGTCAATATTGGTCACTACTACGCAGAGTGGATGCCCTCGGGATCGCCCGACAAATCCGGCCGCGGGCGCATCATCCTGCGCAGCGCCACGCGTCTCACCGAACTGTTCCGCCTGACCAATTTGGGTTCGGAGGACTATCGAAATTTGCTCCACATGCTGCAGACCGAGAAGCCGGTGTTCTGGGACAGCGAAGCGGGGTGGCTGAGAACCGCGCATCCGCAGATGCACGATGCGGAGCCGGTGGGAGAACAGGAACACAGTAGTTGAAGCGGCCACTTCAGCCGCGGACGCCCCGGTTTCTCCGGTTGATCAGGTTCCCTTTGAATACGTTGTCCCGGCCGCGCTCATAAGCGCCTACCGCTGCGGATCACGCCGACGGCAATGCCTTCGATGACCAGCTCCTGGCGCTTGAGATCGACGACGATGGGCTCGAAGTCGGGGTTTTCCGGCAGGAGCTGCACGGTGTGGCCGCGCTTCTGGAAGCGCTTCACCGTAACCTCGTCGCCGATGCGCGCCACCACCACCTGCCCCGCCTTCGCCTCGGCGCTGCGATGCACCGCGAGCAGGTCGCCGTCGAGAATGCCGGCGTCCTTCATGCTCATGCCGCGCACCGTGAGCAGGTAGTCCGCGCGCGGCGAGAACAGGGCGGCGTCGAACTGATAGTGCCGCTCGATGTTCTCCTGCGCCAGGATCGGGCTGCCTGCCGCCACCCGGCCCACCAGCGGCACCCCGCCGCCGCCCTTCAAGCGGATGCCGCGCGACGTCCCCGGCACCAGGTCCAGCACGCCCTTCTTCGCCAGCACCTTGAGATGCTGCTCGGCCGCGTTCGGCGAGCTGAAGCCGAAGCGCTGCGCAATCTCGGCGCGCGTCGGCGGCAGGCCGGTGGTCTCGATCCATTCCTTGATCAGATTCAGGATTTCTTCCTGGCGGGGCGTCATCTCTCGCATGGGGGCTTCCTTTCGATACTGTATGCATGTACAGTTGTATTTGTATACAGTATAAATACCCAATCCGTAAAACGCCAAGCGCGGTGTGCCTCACCTATGAAAACCCGATTGTCCTGAACCGAACATGCAACCTGGAGAACCTTATGAAACTCGGAAAGATCAGCGCCCTGGCCATGAGCCACATGAAGCGGCGCGGCATCTCCATCGACACCCTAAACGACCTGCTCGCCCGCGGCCAGATTGAACGGCAGTTCGACGGCGCGCAGATCGTGTACCTGGATAGTCCCGTCCCCACTCCGGCTTGGACCGGCCGCCCGCAGCCCCGGCTTTACGCGGTGATGGATTCTGCGGGCGAGGTGCTGACGGTGGAGAAGCGGGTGCGGCTGCGGAGATAAAATCGCATCTTCTTTTCATGCGCCCGCCCCCACCTGGCGCAGGCGCCGGTGGAGCGTGAGACTGGCGGCGACCGCCAGCGTGCCGAACAGCACAAACGCGAGACGGAGGCCGACGAAATGGGTGA
>DASVPF010000090.1:0-16533 GCA_036382965.1 Thiobacillus sp. | reverse complement strand
GCCTCGACTTCTTCGGCCCTGAGGCCGAACAGGAAGAAATTGTCCTCGCCGACGGCGTCGAGGATTTCGATGTTGGCGCCGTCGTAGGTGCCGATGGTGATGGCGCCGTTCATCATGAACTTCATGTTGCCGGTGCCTGAGGCTTCCTTGCCCGCGGTCGAGATCTGCTCCGACACGTCGGTCGCCGGCGCGATGACCTCCATGCTGGTCACGCGATAATTCGGCAGGAAGGCGATCTTGAGGCGGCCGTTGACCTCGGGGTCGTTGTTGACCACGTCGGCCACGCTGTTGACGAGCTTGATGATGCGCTTGGCCATCGCGTAGCCCGGCGCCGCCTTGCCGCCGATCAGCACGCAGCGGTCCGCCCAGCCCTCCAGACGCCCGTGCTTGATGCGGTTGTACAGATGGATCACGTGCAGCACGTTGAGCAGCTGGCGCTTGTATTCGTGGATGCGTTTCACCTGCACATCGAACAGCGCGTCCGGGTTGAATTCCACGCCGCACTCGGCCTGCACCAGCGCCGCCAGCCGTTCCTTGTTGGCGCGTTTGACCGCGCGCCACTTGTCGTGGAACGCCTTGTTTTTCGGTTCGGCGAGCGGCTTCAGTTTCTCCAGTTGCGCCAGATCGGCGATCCAGCCCGCGCCGATCTTGCTGCCGATGAGCGCGCTCATGCCGGGGTTGGCATGCGCCACCCAGCGGCGCGGGGTGACGCCGTTGGTCTTGTTGTTGAACTTGCCCGGCCACAGCTCGACGAAGTCGCGGAACAGCCCTTCCTTCAGCAGCCGCGAATGCAGCGCCGCCACGCCGTTGACCGAGAAGCTACCGACGATGGCGAGCCACGCCATGCGCACCTGCCGCATCTCGCCTTCCTCGATGATCGACATGCGACGCTGGCGGTCGATATCGCCCGGCCATTTCAGCGACACCTCGCGCAGGAAGTGCGCGTTGATCTCGTAGACGATTTCCAGCAGCCGTGGCAGCAGGCGCTCGAACAGCGCCACCGGCCAGCGTTCCAGCGCTTCGGGCAGCAGCGTGTGGTTGGTGTAGGCCATGCACTGCGTGGTGATCGTCCAGGCCTGGTCCCACGTCAGCCGTTCCACGTCGAGCAGCAGCCGCATCAGTTCGGCGACGGCGATGGTGGGGTGGGTGTCGTTCATCTGGAACACGTTGTGCTCGGCGAATTTCGCCAGATCGGTGTTGCCCGCCGCATGCCACTGCCGCAGCGCATCCTGCATGCTGGCGGCAGCCAGAAAATACTGCTGGCGCAGACGCAGTTCCTTGCCGTTTTCGCTGCTGTCGTTGGGATACAGCACCATGGAAATGTGCTCCGCATGATTTTTGGCCTGCACCGCCTCGGTGTAGCTGCCGGCATTGAATTCGTCGAGGTTGAACTCGTCGGTGGCGGCGGCTTTCCATAAGCGCAGCGTGTTCACCACGTGGTTGCGGTAGCCCGAGATCGGCATGTCGTAGGGAATCGCCAGCACGTCGTTGGTGTCGATCCAGCGCACGTGCGCGATGCCGTCGTGGTCGTGGAAATGTTCGGTGCGGCCGCCGAACGATACGCGGCAGGTGAACTCCGGGCGCTCGACTTCCCACGGATTGCCGTCGCGCAGCCAGTGGTCGGTGTCTTCCTTCTGATAGCCGTTTTCGATGCGCTGGTGGAACATGCCGTACTCGTAATGCAGGCCGTAGCCCATCACCGGCAGGTTCAGCGTGGCGCAACTGTCCATGAAACAGGCCGCCAGCCGCCCGAGGCCGCCATTGCCCAGCCCGGCGTCGGGCTCTTCCTCGGCCACCGTTTCCAGGGTCTGGCCGAAGCGCTGCAAGGCTTCGCGCGAGGCCTCGTCCAGCCCCAGATTCAGCACGTGGTTGGACAACGCGCGGCCGATCAGGAATTCCAGCGACAGGTAATACGCCCGCCGCCTGCCCGGCTGGTCGCGCACCGCGTAGGTGTTCATCCAGTTCGACATGAGGCGGTCGCGCAGCGTCCACGCCAGCGCCTGATAGGTATAGACCGGCGGCCCCTTCAGACGCCCCAGATGGTAGAAGCGGTAGCGTTCGAAATCCTGGCTGATCTCCCTGGCGCCGGACGGCAGCGGCACGAGCGTTGGGGGGATATCGACGGCGTCCTTACGTTTCCTGGGTGGCATGGCTGGCTCCGCTGGATTTTTTGGCATAGAGGGCAAGATAGTGCGCGGCGCTCTCCGCCCAGTCGAACGACTGGTGCATGCCGGTCAACTGCAGCCGCCGCCACTGCGGAGGCTGGCGATAGAGGTCGAGCGCGCGGCGGATCGCGTCCATCAGGGCGGCAACATCGGGCGTGTCGAAGACGAAGCCGTTGGCACGGCCGTCGGCCAGCGTGGCCGCGTTGGCGTCGACCACGGTGTCGGCGAGTCCGCCGGTCTTGTAGACGATGGGCGGCGTGCCGTAGCGCAGGCTGTACATCTGGTTCAGGCCGCACGGCTCGAAGCGCGACGGCATCAGGAACAGGTCCGCGCCGGCTTCGATCTGGTGGGCCAGCGGCTCGTCATAGCCGATCTCGACGAACACCCGCTCCGGGTGTCGCTTCGCCAGCCGCGCGAGTTTCTGCTCGTAGGAGGCCTGGCCGCTGCCCAGCAGCACGATGCGCACGTCGGTTTCGGCCAGCAGCGCCGGGATCGCGGCCAGCACCCAGTCGATTCCCTTCTGCTCGACCAGTCGCCCCACCAGGCCGAGCAGCGGCGCCTTGAGCGCGGCATCGTCGACCTCGGGCAGGAAACGTTCGAGCAGGGCCTGCTTGTTGCGCCGCTTGCCCGGAAGCATGCGGCCCGCCGAATAATGCGCGGGCAGGTGGACGTCGGTGGACGGATTCCAGATAGCCGTATCGATGCCGTTGAGAATCCCGACCAGCTTGTGGCGCCTCGACAGCAGCAGGCCGTCGAGCCCGTAGCCGAACTCGGGCGTGCAGATCTCGGCCGCGTAGGTGGGGCTCACCGTGGTGACGGCGTCGGCATACACGATGCCGCCCTTCAGCATGGAAAAGCCGCCGTGGAATTCCACGCCCTCGTGCGACCACCAGTGGCTGGGCAACTGCAGGCGGACGAAATCGCTGTTCGAGAAATAGCCACCGTAGGCGAGATTGTGAATGGTGAACACGGTTCGCGGCCGGATCGGCAGGTCGGCCAGGAACGCGGGCACCAGGCCGGTCTGCCAGTCGTGCGCGTGCACCACCGCAGGCTGCCATCCGAGGTCCAGCGCATCCTGCGCCAGCTGCGCCGCCGCCCGTGAAAACACCGCAAAACGCTCGGCGTTGTCCGGCCAGTCGTGGCCGCTGGCGCCGACGTAGGGATTGCCCGGGCGGTCGAATAGCGTCGGGCAGTCGACCACCCACAGGAGGAAGGCGAAATCGGGGTGCTGCGTTTCCAGGACGCGCGCGCTGACGATGCCCTCGGCGCCGCGCACGTCGAGCCAGCCGAGGATGCGCACCCGGTCGAGCTGGCGCAACAAGGCGCGATAGCCCGGCAGCACCAGGCGGATGTCGGCACCCTGCGCATGCAAGGCATGCGGCAGGCTGTAGACCACGTCGCCGAGGCCGCCGGTCTTTACCAGCGGGTAGGCTTCGCTGGCCACGAACAGAATTTTCTTTGCTCCGCGTTTCATTATTTTTTAGGGGTCAGGGTTTAGGAACTAGGGGCTAGGGTTTGCGCGGCCTTGCCGCGCCCAATCAGGTGCGCGCAGCACAAAGCCCCCTAGCCCCTAAATCCTGAATCCTAGCCCCTTCCTTTTCAACATCGTTTGAGAAAAATAGCGCCCAGCGGCGGCAGCGTCACCTCGACGGAGTGCTCGAAGCCCATCCACGGCAGGCTTTGCGGCTGGAGCGGCTGGCCGTTGCCGAGGTTGCTGCCGCCGTAATACATCGAATCGGTGTTCAGCACTTCGCACCACGCCGCGCCCGAAGGCAGGCCGATGCGGTAGCCGCGCCGCGGCACCGGGGTGAAGTTGAACAGGGCCACCAGTTGCGCGGACGCATCCTGCCCCTGGCGCACGAAGCTCAGCACCGACTGGTCGGCGTCGTGGCAGTCGATCCAGCGGAAGCCGCGCGGGTCGAAATCGAATTCGTGCAGCGCCGGTTCTTCCCGATAGAGCCGGTTGAGGTCGCGCAAGAGCGCGCGGATGCTGTCGTGCGCGGGAAACGCAAGCAGCGCCCAGTCGAGCTGCCCGGATTCCTTCCACTCGTTCCACTGGCCGAATTCGCCGCCCATGAACAGCAGCTTCTTGCCCGGATGCGCGTAGTGCCAGGCATAGAACAGGCGCAGGTTGGCAAAGCGCTGCCAGACGTCGCCCGGCATCTTGTCGAGCAGGCTTTTCTTCATGTGCACCACTTCGTCGTGCGACAGCGGCAGCACGAAGTTTTCGGTCCACGCATAGAGCTGGCTGAAGGTGAGCTGGTTGTGCTCGTACTTGCGGTAGACCGGATCCTTCTCGATGTACTCGAGGCTGTCGTTCATCCAGCCCATGTTCCATTTCATCGAGAACCCCAGCCCGCCGAGTTCGACCGGGCGCGACACCGCCGGCCACGCGGTCGACTCCTCGGCGATGGTGAGCACGCCGGGGAAGCGGCCGTGCACTTCGACGTTCATTTCGCGCAGGAACTGGATCGCCTCGATGTTCTCGCGTCCGCCGTACTGGTTCGGCATCCAGTCGCCGTCGCGCCGCGAATAGTCGAGGTAGAGCATCGACGCGACGGCGTCGACGCGCAGGCCGTCGATGTGGAACTCGTCCAGCCAGTACAGCGCGTTGGCGATGAGGAAGTTGCGCACCTCGTTGCGGCCGTAGTCGAAGATCAGCGTGCCCCAGTCCTGGTGTTCGCCGCGGCGCGGGTCGGCGTGCTCGTACAGTGGCTCGCCGGTGAAGCGCGCCAGCGCGAAATCGTCCTTCGGGAAATGCGCCGGCACCCAGTCGAGCAGCACGCCGATGCCGACCTGGTGGCAGGCGTCGACGAAGGCGCGGAAATCGTCCGGTGAGCCGAAGCGCGCGGTCGGTGCGTAATAGCCCGATACCTGATAGCCCCACGAGGCGTCGAACGGATGCTCGGCCACCGGCAGCAGTTCGATGTGGGTGTAGCCGAGGTCGCGGACGTAGGGAATCAGCTCGGCGGCGAGTTCGTCCCAGCCGTAGAAGCCGCCGTCGTCGTGGCGCCGCCACGAGCCGGGATGCAGCTCGTAGATGCTGAGCGGGCGATGCTGCCAGTCGAAACGGGCGCGCGCGGTCATCCAGCCGGTGTCGTTCCAGGCATACGCACCGTCGTCCGGCACGCGGCTGGTGGTTTCGGGGCGCAGGAACATCTGCCGCGCGTAGGGATCGGTCTTCCTCACCAGCTGGCCGTGCCGGCCGAGGATTTCGTATTTGTAGGCGTGGCCGGCGGCAAGGCCAGGGATGAACAATTCCCAGATGCCCGAACTGCCGCGGCAGCGCATCGGATAGCGGCGGCCGTCCCAGTCGTTGAAGTCGCCGACGACGCTGACGCGCTGCACCGCCGGCGCCCACACGGCAAACAGGCAGCCCGCCACGCCGTCGACGGTTTTCAGGCGCGCGCCCAGCACTTTCCATGCCTCGAAATGCCGCCCTTCGCCGAGCAGGTGGAGGTCCATCTCGCCCAGTTGCAGCCCGAAGCTGTAGGGACATTGCGTGGTGTACCAGTTGCCCGCGACCTTGTCCTGCCAGCGCAGCAGCGGATGCGGCTCGACCGTGCTGTCTGCCGGCAGCAGCCGCTCGAAGCAGTCGGTGCCGGTCACCCGCAGCATGCGGCCGCCGGCCACCTCGACCGCCTCGGCGGCAGGCAGGAAGGCGCGGATCAGGGTGCTGCCGTCGGGCTGGATATGCACTCCCAGCACCTCGAACGGATCGTGATGCGTGCCGGTCTGCACGCGCATGATCGGCGCGCTGATGGCGGGCAGGGTGGCGCTCAAGGGGTCAAGCTGGGTTGCATTCATGAGTGGGCCGGCGTCTCGCATCGATGGACTTTCTGTAATTGTTGCAGCAAACGGGATGCCAGCTCGGACGGCAACGCCGCCCAGTCGAAGCGCCAGGTCCAGTTGCCGCTGCTGTCCGTTCCCGGCACGTTCATGCGCGCTTCGCTGCCCAGCCCCAGTACGTCCTGCAGCGGCAGCATCGCCAGCCTGGCACGGCTCTCCAGCACTTTGGCGATCATCGCACCCGGCACCGCATCGGCCTCGTCCACGCCGAGCTGCTGCATGACCTGGTGGCGCGCGTGTCCGGGCAGCGACCGCCACCAGCCGAGCGTGGTGTCGTTGTCGTGGGTGCCGGTGTAATACACGGTGTCGGGCTGTACGTTCCCGGGCTTGTGGGGATTGTCGGCATGGTCGTCGAAGGCGAATTGCAGCACCGCCATGCCGGGCAGGCCAAACCGGCGGCGCAGCGCGATGACGTCGGGGGTGATGAGGCCGAGGTCTTCGGCCACCAGCGGCAGCTTGCCCATCTCGTCGGCGATGGCCTGCAACAGCGCCGCGCCGGGCGCTTCGATCCATGCGCCGTGGATCGCGGTGGGCTCGCCGGCGGGGATCGCCCAAGCCGCCGCCAGGCCGCGGAAGTGATCGATGCGCACCAGGTCGAACCACTCGAAGTGCGCACGCAGGCGTGCCCGCCACCAGGCAAAACCGTCGGCCTGCATGGCGGCCCAGTCGTAGTGCGGATTGCCCCAGCGCTGTCCGGTTTCGGAGAAATAATCCGGCGGCACGCCGGCCACCACGGTGGAATTCCCCTCCGCATCGAGCAGGAACAGGCGGCGCTGCGCCCACACGTCGGCGCTATCGTGGGCGACGAAAAGCGGCATGTCGCCGAACAGCCGGATGCCGCGTTGCGCCGCCGCGGCGCGGATGCGCTGCCAGTGCACGGCCGCGCGATACTGTTCGGCCATCACCGCCTTCAGCGCGGCGGCGTGGCTTGCGTCGAACCCGGCCAGCGCCCGCGCGTCGCGATCGCGCAGCGGCACCGGCCAGTCGGCCCAATGGGCGCTGCCCTGCTCCTGCTTGATGACCATGAAACGGGCGTAGTCGTCGAGCCAGTGGCGCTGTCTGTTGCGCCAGCCGGCAAAGCGGCGCATGTCGGCCCGCGGCTCTCCTGCGTCCCCCTGCGGAAACAGCGCAGGATTGACCGCAAACGCCGATGCGCACTGATAGGGCGACAGCCCGACCAGCGGCAGGCCGAGCGGCAGCATCTGCCATACGCCGACCCCCGCGGCGCGCAGGAAGTCCAGCCAGCGCTCGGCATCGGCCAGCGTGCCGGACGGCAGCGAGGTCGGATGCAGCAGCAGGCCGGCGCGGCGCTCATCCAGACTCATCAAACGTTCCTGCGCATGGTGCCGGCGTTTTCCGCCAGGCCGCCGCCGGCGGACAGCGGCACGTCGAGCAGGGCGGGCGGGGCCACGCCGAGCAGGCGATAGAGTTCGCGCAGCTGGGTTCGATACAGCTGCTCGAAGTCGCTGACGCTGCCCGCCGGGTTGTAATCGCCGAACCACCAGAACCAGTCGGACCCCTCGCACACGGCGAGCTGGCGGGTGGCCAGCGCCAGTTGATCGGCGTTCAGTTTTCCGGTGGCCGCCACGCTTTCGTAGGTCTGTTTGGCGGCGACCAGATAGTCCCAGCCACGGTTCTTGTCGGCCGATCCGATCCAGGTCGAAAAGCTGCCGTAGACCCAGCTGCCCGCCGCCAGTCGCTTCATCGGCCTGGACGGCGCATGGGCGGCCTGCTCGGCGAAGGTGCCGACCTTGAGCGCAGGGTGGCTGGAGAGCGTCGCGTACAGCGTATCCAGGAAATGATGGCCGTTGTCGGGGTAATACTCCCAGGCGTTCTCGCCGTCGAGGATGACCGAGACCACGTGGCGATTCGCATCCTTGCCGAAGAAGCCGGCGATGTTCTTGAGATGGTGGACGAAGTCGCCCACCGCGTCGTCGGCGTGCCAGTCGCTGTACTTGAAGCCGATCAGGTCCGACAGGCCGTCGTCGCGGAAAAACACCCGCGTGCTGAAGCCGTCGACGTGCGCGGGCGAGAACAGCGCATGCTTGGCGTGGATTTCGTCTTCCCTGACCCCCGATTTGACGCAGCTGTTGCGCCACACGCCTTCGCCCGAGGCGGTCCAGGCCACGCCCATTTCGTCGAGCTGGACCAGCGCATCCTCGCTCACGCCGCCTTCGGACAGCCACACGCCCGCCGGTTTCCTGCCGAAGTAGCGTTCGAACACTTCGACGCCGTGTTGCAGATGCCAGCGTGCACGCTCGGCGCCCCCCGGATAGGCGGCCGCTTCGGGAACGGGAACGTCGGGCAGCGCGTCGCGCAGGTTGGCGAAGTCGTTCAGCAGCGGCACGATGGGATGGCCGTAGGGCGTCATCGACAGCTCGATCTGGCCGCGTTCGGCGAGCGCCCGGTAGCGCGGAATCAGCCCGGCCATGCAGTGCTGCATCAGGTGCAGGAGTTCGTGGCGGTCGGCGGCGGAAAAGCCTCGTTCCTGCGCCATCAGGCGCTGCACCAGCGGCATTTGCTTCAACGAATGCCCCAGCCAGGCGAGGTGATACCAGGTCAGCAGATCGAGGAAATACTGTTCGGACAGATAGCCCATGTGCCAGTGCAGACCGGTGCTGCCGACCGCAGCCTCGCCGGTGGCGCCGATCATGTGCAGCAGGCGATGGAACGCCGGATGCGGGTGGATCATGCGCGGCGCGTGGCAGCGCTGGCAGTCCTGCACGATGCGCAGGCGGCTGGCGACATCGGAGGGAATGCGCTCGATCTCCGACAGCAGGTTCAGCATGTGGTCCTGGGTCGGCCTGCCCTGCTTCAGCAGGGCATCGAGTTGCTGCGCGTAATCGTCCAGTTGTTCCAGCAGCACCGGCGCGAAATTCACCACCGCACGCATCGCCGGATGCCGCTCCAGATGCGCGGCCATGTCGCTGTAATCCTTGATGCCGTGCAGGTAGACCCATGGCAGGTGATAGGCGCCCTTGAGGCCTTCGCGGTAATACGGCTGGTGCATGTGCCAGCACAGCACCACGTTGAGCGGTTTAGCCGTCGTAGTCATTCTGCGGCCTCGCGTACAGGTTCTGGCCCAGCATCGCCGACGTCACCAGCACGATGCCTGCGGGGGTGACGTGAAAGCGCCGGGCGTCCTCGACCGGGTCTTCGCCGATCACCATGCCGTCCGGGATGACCGTGCCCTTGTCGATGATGGCGCGGCGGATGCGGCAATTCCGGCCGATGCTGACCTTGGGCAGGATTACGCTGTCCTTGATCAGGCTGTAGCTTTCCACCGTGGTGGCAAAGAACAGCACCGAGCGCTTGATCCGTGCGCCCGACAGGATGCAGCCGCCGGCGATCAGCGAATCGATCGCTTCGCCGCGCCGGCCCTCGTCGTCGAAGACGAACTTGGCGGGCGGGTATTGCGGCTGGTAGGTCCAGATCGGCCAGTCGCGGTTGTACAGGTTGAGCTCGGGCTCGACCGAACACAGTTCCATATTGGTTTGCCAGTAGGAATCGATGGTGCCGACGTCGCGCCAGTAGGCCGGCCCGCCTTCCCGATTGCGGAACGAAAAGGCCATCACGCGCGCCTCGCCGATCTTGTCGGGGATGATGTCCTTGCCGAAGTCGTGGCTGGAATAGGATTTCCCCGCATCCTCGATCAGCGTCTGATAGAGGAAGTCCTTGGAGAAGATGTAAATCCCCGTCGACACCAGCGCGACGCCGGGCTTGCCCGGAATACTGTCCGGGTTGGCCGGTTTTTCGGTGAAATGAGTGATGCGCATGGTCTCGTCCACCGTCATCACGCCGAAGGCGCTCGCTTCGCTCACCGGCACCTCGATGCTGCCTACGGTGAAATCGGCGCCGCTCTGCACGTGATAGAGCAGCATTTCCGAGTAGTCCATGGTGTAGACGTGATCGCCGCCGAGCACCAGTACGTATTCGGGATGGTGGCGCCGCATGATGTCGATATTCTGGAACAGCGCGTCGGCCGTGCCCTTGTACCACTCCTTCTTGTGGGTGCGCTGCTGCGCCGGGAGGATTTCCACGAACTCGCCGATCTCGGCGCGCATGAAGCCCCACGCCCGCTGCAGATGGCGGATCAGCGAGTGCGACTTGTATTGGGTGAGCACGCCGATGCGGCGGATGCCCGAGTTGACGCAGTTGGACAGGGGAAAATCGATGATGCGGTACTTGCCGCCGATCGGCACCGCCGGCTTGGCGCGCCAGGCCGTCAGATCCTTCAGCCGCGACCCCTCGCCGCCCGCCAGCACCAACGCAAGCGTCTTGCGCGTGAGCTCGGTCACTATCTTCGGCTCGATGTAATAGCGGTAGAGTCGTGCCTGTTCGTCCTTTGAAATCGTCATGTCCCGCTCCTGATTGCTGCCGTATTGGAACTAAGGGTGCTGCAAAATGGGTTGCGACCGGGCCAACGCGTACGCCATGGCGCCCTGCACGCCCAGCCGGGTGCAGGTAATCAGAAAAATCGGCGTGCGCGCCACCACGCTGCGCATGCGGCCCTTGGCCGTGGCGGCGGCCATGAAACGGGGAGATTGCATGCGCGCCTGCAAATGGGCGGCCACGCCACCGGCAATATAGAGGCCGCCACGCGGTTGATACAGCAGTGCGAGATTGCCCACCCACGCCCCCAGCAGATCGACGAACAGATCGAGTGCCGCTGTGGCAGCCGCGTCCCCGGATTCTGCACGCGCGGCCAGCGCGGCGCCATCGATCGAGGCGTCGGGCAGCGGATGGTCATGTTCGATACAGCAGAAACGATACAGGTCATTCATCGCCAGGCCGGATGCCACGCGCTCCCACGATACATGCCCGTATTGTGCACGCAAGCTTTCCAGCAGGCGCGCCTGCCGGGCATCGGCTGGGGCAAAATCGACGTGCCCGCCCTCGGTGGCAAAACTGCGATAGTGTCCGTTGGCGTCGGCCAGCATGAAGGCCAGCCCCAGCCCCGTTCCCGCGCCGGTGATGGCACGCACGCCGCCGGGCTCCGGCGGTTGCGGATTGAGCGCGACCAGGTCGGCCGCCGTCAAGGTCGCCACCCCTGCGGCGGCGGCCTGGAAATCGTTGATCAGATGCGCCTCGGCGATTCCCAGCGCCGCCTGCAATCCGGCTGCGTCGAGCGTCCACGCGAGGTTGGTCAGGGTGGCCCGCTGCGCGTGCAGCGGGCCCGGCACGGCCAGGATCAGGCCGTCCGGCCGGGCACGCGTCTGCGCATCGGCGATGAAGCGACGCAGCAGCGCCTCGGCCGATGCGAAGCCGGCACTTGCGTACACCCGTTCGAAACGCAGGCTCTGCGTGCCGTCGGCGGCAACCGCCATCCACGCCAGCCAGCTCTTGGTTCCGCCGATATCGCCTGCAATCCACTCCATACCCGGACTATAAGCCAGCGTGCGGCTGGCTCATGCGGCGATAGTAATTGATCAGGGCATTGGTCGAGGCGTCGTGGCTGCCCACCGGCGCGGCGGCATGCAGCTCGGGCAGGATGCGGCTGGCGAGTTGCTTGCCGAGTTCCACCCCCCACTGATCGTAGGAATTCAGGTTCCAGATCACGCCCTGGACGAAAATCTTGTGCTCATACAGCGCGATCAGCATGCCGAGCGTGTGCGGCGTGAGCTTCTGCAGCAGGATCGCGTTGCTCGGGTGGTTGCCGTCGAACACCTTGTGCGAGACGAACTGGCCGGTTTGCGCCGCCCCCATCTCAAGCTGCGTCTCCTCGCGCGTGCGGCCGCGCATCAGCGCCTCGGTCTGCGCGAGGAAATTGGCGATGAGAATGTCGTGGTGCGCCTGCAGTTCGGTGTGCGGTTCGACCGACACGATGAAGTCGGCCGGAATCATCTTGGTGCCCTGGTGCAGCAACTGATAGAACGCGTGCTGGCCGTTGATGCCGGTGGCGCCCCAGACGATGGCGCCGGTGGGATAGTCCACCACGTTGCCGTCGCGATCGACCGACTTGCCGTTCGATTCCATGTCGGCCTGCTCCAGATAGGCCGGCAGGCTCCTGAGGTAATGGTCGTAGGGCAGGATCGCATGCGACTCGGCGCCGAAGAAGTTGTTGTACCAGACGCCCAGCAGCGCGAGGATCACCGGCATGTTGCGGTCCAGCGGCGCATGGCGGAAATGCTCGTCCATCGCGTGCGCGCCTTCCAGCAGTTCGACGAAACGCTCCGACCCCACCGCCAGCACGATCGCCAAACCGATCGCCGACCACAGCGAATAGCGCCCGCCGACCCAGTCCCAGAATTCGAACATGTTCGCGGGATCGATGCCGAAGGACGCCACCGCCTCGCGGTTGGTGGATACCGCCACGAAATGCCGGGCGATGTGCTTCTCCGCCTGCGACTGCGCCAGGAACCACTCGCGCGCATAGTGCGCATTGGTCATTGTTTCCTGCGTGGTGAAGGTTTTCGACGACACGATGAACAGCGTCGTTTCGGGGTTCAGCGCCTCCAGCGTTTCCTTGACGTGCGCGCCGTCGACGTTGGAAATGAAATGCACCTTGAGGCGGGGATGGCGATACGGCTTCAGCGCCTGATAGACCATCTGCGGCCCGAGGTCGGAGCCGCCGATGCCGATGTTGACCACATCGGTGATGCGCTCGCCGGTATAGCCGCGCCACTGCCCGCCGCGCACCTGCTCGGCGAACGCGCCCATGCGCTCGATGACGGCATTCACCTTCGGCATCACGTCCTCGCCGTCGACCCGCACCGGACGATTGCTGCGGTTGCGCAGCGCCACGTGCAGCACCGCGCGGTTTTCCGTGTTGTTGATCTTGTCGCCGGCGAACATGCGCTCGCGCCAGCCCGCCACGTCCGCCTCTTCGGCCAGCCGCACCAGCAGGCCCATGGTTTCAGCGGTGATGCGGTTCTTCGAATAATCCAGCAGCACCTCGCCCACCTGCAGCGAAAACCGCTCGAACCGCGCCGGGTCGGCGGCGAACAGATCGCGCATATGCACCCCGGCCATGCTGGCCTGATGCGCCTTCAGCAGCAGGCGCACCGGGCGGTGCAAGGGCCCCGGCGCCTCGCCCTGTTCCTGCATCGCGAATACCGACGAAGACATGCAAGCTTCTCCTGATTCACTGGATAGTGGCCACGCCCGGCGCAGCGTTCGCGGCGCCAAACATCGTCTAGCAACGGCTATGCCATAGCTGAAACGATGCGTCGGCCCGCTTGATTAACCATAGGAAAAATTGGTGATGGGGCGATGACAAACGCCCAAATCAGGCTGAACGGTGCGCAAAAAAAATCCGCGGCGCAACAGGAATGCACCGGGATAGGGCCGCTCGCCGTGCGCTCAACTTTTCCCCGATTGGGTACGTTATTTGCAGTAGATACCAACAAGGACGGCAACAATCGTCAGACGCGCACGGCAATCGAACCAACACCCTGTTTTGATTGCACTTTCAACGAAGACCCTGGTTGCCGGCATGTTCATCGTTCGGCAGTGGCTGGCGAAAACTCGGAAAGGCGGCGTGAAATGCATATCTTGATCACGGGGGGTGCGGGCTTCATCGGATCGCATCTGGCGGAACGCCATCTGGCGCAAGGCGAGCAGGTGTACGTGGTGGACAACCTGAGCACCGGATCCCGCGCGAACCTGACGCCGTTTCGCGGCCATCCCGCTTTCCGTTTCGCCGAAGCCGACATTCTGCAATGGGACGGGCTCGGCGAAGCGGTCGCCTGGGCCGACCGCATCTACCACATGGCGGCCGTCGTCGGCGTGAAAAAGGTGCTGGAAGACCCGGTCGCCGTGATGGCGACCAACATGACCGGCACCGAGCGGATCCTGAGCGCCATCCACCACGGCGGCTGGAATCCCCAGGTTATCGTCGCCTCGACGTCGGAAGTGTACGGCTTCAATCCCAACGGCAGCTTCGCCGAGACCGACCACATCGTGCTGCCGTCCGCCGGCCGCCTGCGCTGGGCCTATGCGGTGACCAAACTGGCGGACGAGTTCCTCGCCTTTTCCTATGCGCGCAAATACGGCCTGAACATCGTGGTGGTGCGCCTGTTCAACACCATCGGGCCGAATCAGGTGGGCCATTACGGCATGGTGGTGCCGAGTTTCGTCAAACAGGCGATACGCAACGAACCGCTCACCATCTACGGCGACGGCGAACAGACACGGTCCTTCTGCGATGTGCGCGATACGGTGGTGGCGCTGGATCATCTGGCCGGCTGCCCGGAAGCCTGGGGTGAGGTGGTGAACGTCGGCAACGACCAGGAAATCTCGATTCGCGACCTCGCCGAATTGATCGTGCAGCGCAGCCGCAGCAACTCGCCCCTGCACTTCATTTCCTACCGCGACGCCTACGGCGAGGAATTCGAGGACGTCACGCACCGGCGCCCGGTGCTCAACAAGCTGAAAGCGCTGACCGGCTTCGCGCCGGAATGGACGCTCGCCGAGACGCTGGACGACCTGATCAAACGAGAAAGCGAAAAAATCCTGCGCGTGGCCTAGAATGCGGCTTCATGGCTACCACGCCCTATTTCATCCTCAGCCCGAACACGGTGCTGAGCATCGTCGGCCTGATTCACGGGCCGGATAAAACCGTCCCCAAGCCGGCGGACGACTGGCATAACGCCACCGTCGATGTCGTCATCCCCGCCTTCAACGAAGAAAGCAACATTCCGCTGTGCCTGGCCGCGCTGGCGCGCCAGACCCGCAAGCCCACGCGCATCATCCTGATCGACGACGGCAGCCAGGATCGTACGGTCGAATACGCCCAGACCTTCTGCGACCTCAACGGCATGGAGCTGATCGCGATCCGGCGCGCGCATTCCATCGGCAAGACGCCGACGCTGAAACGCCAGTCGCGCGAGTTCGATTCCGACGTCGAATTCATTCTCGACGGCGACACCGTGCTGGAGTCGGACAACTACATCGACCGCGTGGTGGAAGAGCTCTACCAGGGCGCCGGCATCGCCAGCGCGTGCGGGACAGTCCTGCCCTTGCGCGACCGCGACCGCCGCGAGATGCTCAAGGCCCCGGCGCTGCAAACCTTCCTCGAAGCCCACCCCGAGGCGACCATCTACCCCAGGGTGGGCTGGTTCCACCACCTGCAGCGCGGCGTCACCGACATGTACCGCGACGTGCTGTACTTTTTCCTGCAGAAGTTCGTCTACGTGGGACAGATGACCTTCTTCGGCAGCATCCTCAATCCGGTGGGCTGCGCCGTGGCCTACCGCCGCAGCGTGCTGAAGACCATCGTGTTCGACCGCTACGAGCCGATCCTCGGCGACGACCTGACCAATTCGGAAGACATCTTCATCGGCTTTGCGATGAACGACAACGGCTACCGCAACATCCAGCTCACCGACGTCTACGCCCGCTCGCAGGAGCCGGAAGTGGGGCGCGTGCCGGGGCAGATCTACCTGTGGTCCTCGTCCTTCCTGCAAAGCTGCTACTACTTCGACGAGCTGATGAAGAGCCCGTTCAAGGCCATCAAGCGCGCCCGCCGCAAGAAGCGGGAACGGGCCGAACTGGCGGCGGGGCTCGCGGACAAGCGCATCCATCACGAGCAGTACCGTCAGCCCTTCGGCATCGACTACACGATCCAGTACGGCCGCCCCATCGGCTGGGTGCTGTTCATGTCGGCGCTCGAGAAAGTGGCCTTCCCGACCGTGCTCCTGATCATGATCCTGTTGCGGCTGTGGGAACCGCTGGCGATCACGCTGGTTCTGGAAACAACCGTGGCGACCGGCATTCTGGTCACGGTCGCCAAGGGCCACCGGCTGGAATACCTGCTGAAGGGCCTGCTGATCACGCCACTGCGCTATGCGGTGCTGCTGTTCGACCTCATCACCCTCGGCCGCTTCGCCGCCGATCTGTGGATTTTCCGTAACCGGCGGTGGCGCAAATGAAACTGCACTGGATCCTCGCCCTGGCCCTCGCCGCCGCGCCCCTCGCAGCGGCCGCGCAGACCGTTCCCGACGCCGGCCTCGCCGCCGAGATGCAGGGCCAGTGGACCGACGCGGTCGCAATCTACCAGCAGGCGCTCAAGGCCAATCCGGCCCAGCCCAATCTGTGGGAACGCATCGCCGACATTCGCGCCACGCAACTGAAGGAGCCCGCCCGCGCGGTGGAAGCCTTGCGCGAGGCAGTGAAATACGCGCCGACGGATGCCCGGCTGTATCACAAGCTTTCGCAGGCCCACGCGGCGGTGAAGGACGGCCCGGCCGCGCTCGCCGCGATCAAGCGCGCCGTCGAACTCGAACCGGGCAACGCGACGTATCTGCGCGCCCGCGGCGACGTCGCCACCTGGACCGGTGACACCGCGCTGGCGCTCGACAGCTACGAGCGCGTCCTCGCCGCGTCGCCGCAGGATGCCGCCGCCCTGCTCGGCGCCGCCCGCGCCGGTTCGCGCAGCGGCAAGAAGGATGCCGCCGCTGCCCGCTACCGCGCCTACCTGGCACTGCGCCCGGACGACGGCCGCCATGTGGTAGATGCGGTCGGCCCAGGCGACCGCTTCGCCGAGCCCGTCCCATTGCAGAATGTCGGCTTCGGCGAA
>DASVPF010000089.1:0-6238 GCA_036382965.1 Thiobacillus sp. | reverse complement strand
AATTCAGAAGCTTCAGCGCATCTTCCGTGCGCTGCGCATCCGAGCGCGCACCCAGCACCACCGCGATGCGGCGCTGGTCGCCGCGCTGCGCCGACGCCGCTACGCAGAAGCCGGCCTGGACGGTGCGCCCGGCCTTGAGGCCGTTCACCGTGCTGTCGCGCCATAGCAGGCGATTGCCGTTGTAGTACGTGATGCCGTTGACGGCAACCTCCTTCTGGCTGAACAGCCCCAGGCGATCCGGAAAATCGCGCAGCAGCGCACGCCCCAGCAGCGCCAGGTCGCGGGCGCTCGACGCGTGCCCCGGCTCGGAGAGGCCGGTCGCGTTGGTGAAATGCGTCCGCGTCATGCCCAGCCGCCTGGCCTCACGGTTCATGCGTTCGACGAACGCCGCTTCGCTGCCGTCGGTCGCCGTCACCAGCGTGAGCGTGGCGTCGCTGGCCGACTGCACCAGCATCGCCTGCAGCAGGGCGTCGACGCTCGCCTTGTCGCCCGCCTTCAGGAAGACCCGCGCGCCCTCGGCCTGGGTGGCGGCCTGCGGCACGGTGAGCATCGTCCCCAAGCTCAATTTATGGTTGCGGATATCGCCCAGCAGCACGTAGGCCGTCATCAGTTGCGTCAGCGACGCCGGCGCGAGCGGCAGGTCGGCCTGGTACGCCGCCAGATCGCGTCCGCTCGCCTGGTCGATCACGACCCAGGCGCGCGCCGATATCCCGCTGGGCGCGGCCCAACCCGAAGCGGACAACACCGCCGCCAGACAAAAAATCAAAAATCTCATGAGGCTTCCCGTTTTTCACGTCTGACCAGGACCGCATTCAGGTCGAGACGTTCCCGCACCCGGGCGCGATCCGCCCGCGCCTCGTCTTCGCCGGCATAGGGCCCGATCTGCACGCGATGCACTGCGCCGACCAGCACCACCCGCACGCGCGCGCCATCAAGTTCCAGCACGCGTTGCAGCCGCTGCAGCAGTTTTTGCGCATTGTCGGCCTGCGCGAACGCGCCGACTTGCAGATAGAGCCCGTCGTCGAACGACTCGCCCTGGATGTCGTAGGTGTCGGGGTCGATGCTGTCCACCCGCACCCGTCCGCTGCCGCCGCCCAGAAAGCCGAGCTTGTGCGCGGCGGTATACGACAGGTCGATGATGCGGGACGAATGGAACGGCCCGCGATCGTTGATGCGAACCACCACGGATTTGCCGCTGTTGAGCGCGGTGACCCGCGCATAGCTGGGAATCGGCAGGGTGGGATGGGCTGCGGTCATGGCGTACATGTCATACAGCTCGCCCGACGCGGTCTTCTTGCCGTGAAAGCGGCGGCCGTACCATGAGGCCAGCCCCTCTTCGCTGTAGCTGCTGCGTTCGGTCTGCGGCGTGTACGTCGTGCCCAGAGCCACGTAGACGCGGTTGGCAAAGGGGTGCAGCGGCTCCTTGCGCGGCACGGCATCGGGAACGGCGTCCAGATTGGGCGGCGGGTTGGCTTCGGGGCCGTCGTCGAGGTAGTAGCCGCCCTTTTTCGCCGTCGCGACGGGCGGCGGCCTCTTGGCGGACACGGACGGCGTGCTGCCGCAGCCGCCCAGCGCCAGGGCGACCGCGGCCAGGCCCAGGGTCAGGATCGTTCTCATGCCGATAGTTTATCGCGTCACGATTTGTTGAGCCGGCGATGCGTCGCCACGCTCATCACGATGCCCATCCCCAGCAGCAGGGTGATGAGCGCGGTTCCGCCGTAGCTCATCAGGGGCAGCGGCACGCCGACCACCGGCAGGATGCCCGACACCATGCCCATGTTGACGAACACATAGGTGAACAGATTGAGGCTCAGCGTCGCCGCCATCAGCCGGCCGAACAGCGTCGGCGCCCGTGCCGCGATGACCAGGCCGCGCGCGACGGCAGCCAGATACAGCCCGACCAGCAGGATCGCACCGACGTAGCCGAACTCCTCGCCGAACACGGCATAGATGAAATCGGTGGTGCGCTCGGGAATGAAGTCGAGCTGGTTTTGCGTGCCCTGCATCCAGCCCTTGCCGAACAGCCCGCCCGAGCCGATGGCAATGGTGGACTGGATGATGTGGTAGCCCGCCCCCAGCGGGTCGGACGCGGGGTCGAGCAGGGTCAGCACGCGCTGCTTCTGGTAGTCGTGCATCAGCCCCCACACCACCGGCAGGCTGGCGGCGCCGAGGCTCGCGCCGCCGAGGATCACCTTCCACGACAGGCCGGCGAAGAACAGCAGGTAAAAGCCCGACGCGCCGATCATCATCGCCGTGCCCAGATCGGGCTGGCGCAGGATCAGCAGGAACGGCACCAGCAGCAATACGCCGCCGATCAGGAAATGCTTGGCGCGCAGCACTGCCTCGTTGCGCTGGAAATACCAGGCCAGCATCAGCGGCAGCGCCAGCCGCAGCAGTTCCGACGGCTGGAACGCAAACCCGAGGTTGAGCCAGCGCCGCGCGCCGTTGCGGACTTCGCCGAACAGCGCCACCCCGATCAGCAGCACCACCGCCGCCACATACAGCGGCGGGCCCACCCTGGCCAGCAGATGCGGCGGCACGTTGGCCATCACCACCATCACCGCCAGCGCCAGGCCGATGTTGACGAGGTGGCCGCTGATGCGCGCCGGGCTCTGCCCCGAGGCACTCGTCACCACCGCCAGGCTGATGCCCAGCAACAGCAGCACCAGCGTCAGCAGGATGCCGTCGAGATGGCTCAGCCGGCGTACGATCCAGTGGCTAGTCCGCGACATTGTTGGCCTCCAGCTTGGGGGGAGCGGGACGCTTCCCGGTCAGGTAATAGTCGAACACCGCGCGCGCGATCGGCGCGGCGGTGGAGCCGCCGTGCCCGCCGTTCTCGACCACCACCGCCAGCGCGATTTTCGGATCCTCCGCCGGCGCAAAGGCGATGAACAGCGCATGGTCGCGGTTCTGCCGGGCGGTCCGGCCGGCGTCGTAGCGCGCGCCCTGCTTGATGCCGACCACCTGGGCCGTGCCGGTCTTGCCGGCGATCGTATAGGGCGCGCCCGCCGCGGCGGCCGACGCGGTGCCGCCCGGACGCATCACGTCGATCATGCCCTGGCGCACGATATCGAGATGCGCCGGGTCGATCGCAAGCTGGCGGCCCGGCGCACCCGGCAGCGGCTGCCAGACGTGGGTCAGCGGGTCGCGCACCGCCTGCACCAGGCGCGGCTCGATGCGCTTGCCGCCGTTGGCGAGCATGGCGACCGCCGTCGCCAGTTGCAGCGGGGTCACCAGGTGGTAACCCTGGCCGATGCCCGCAATCACCGTCTCGCCGGGATACCACTCCTTTTTCCAGCGGCGCTGTTTCCAGTCGCGCGAAGGCAGCAGGCCGGGCGACTCGCCTTCCAGGTCGATGCCGGTCTTTTCGCCGAGGCCGAACTGCGCCAGGTAGTCGTGCATACGGTCGATGCCCATGTCCATTGCCAGCTTGTAGAAATAGACGTCGCACGACTGGGCAATGGCCCGGTGCATATCGACGACGCCGTGCCCGCCTTTTTTCCAGTCGCGGAACTGATGGCGGCTGTTGGGCAGGGTGAAATACCCCGGATCGACGATGCTGTCCGACGGTTTGCGCACCATCAGTTCCAGCCCCGCCAGCGCCATGAACGGCTTGATGGTCGAGCCCGGTGGATAAATGCCGCGCAACGCGCGGTTCACCATCGGACGCTCCGGTGAATCGTTCAGTTCCTTCCAGGTTTCGGGATCGATGCCGTCGACGAACAGGTTGGGATCGAAGCCGGGCCGGCTCACCAGCGCCAGCACGCCGCCGGTTTTGGGATCGAGCGCCACCAGCCCGCCGAGGAAATCGCCGAACGCGCGTTCGGCCACTGCCTGCAATTCGAGATCGAGATAGAGCCGCAAGTCCTTGCCCGGCACCGGCGGAATCCGCGACAGCACGCGCACCGCGCGACCGCTGGCGTCGGTCTCCATCTGGTCGAAGCCGGTGCGGCCGCGCAACAGGGCTTCGTAACTCTGTTCCAGCCCGGTCTTGCCGATGTGGACGCTGCCGCGGTAACTCTGCTCGAGCCCGCCCTTGCGCAGGTTCTCCAGATCGCGGTCGTTGATGCGGCCGATAAAGCCCACCACGTGCGCCATGCCGGGGCCGGCCTGGTAGTTGCGGAAGAGCCGCGCCTTGACCTCGATCCCCGGCAGCCGGTAGCGGTTGGCGGCCAGCACCGCCACTTCCTCGTCGGAGAGCTTGCTTTTCAGCGGCACGGTCTCGAACTCGTGCGACTCGCTCAACAGGCGGCGGAAACGCCGCAATTCCCCCGGCGTGATCCTGATCAGTTTGCCCACCTCGGCCAGCGTGGCTTCCAGATCGCGGGTCTGCGCCTGCGTCACTTCCAGCGTGTAGGCCGAATAATTCTCCGCCAGGATGCGGCCGTTGCGGTCGAGGATCAGGCCACGGTTGGGTGCGGTCGGCACCAGCGAAATGCGGTTGCTCTCGGCGCGCTGGATGTAGTAGGCGTGCTGCACGATCTGCAGGTAGAACCCGCGCGCCAGCAGCGCGGCGGCCAGCAGCAACACGAAAGCCGCGCCCGCTTTCAGGCGCCCGTGAAAGCGCGCCAGCTCGCGGTCCAGATTCTTGAGTGGGGTGACAGAATTCAAGCGCGATCCTGCAAACCCTTGCCATGCAGCAGGCGCATAAACAGGGCGATCAGATACCACAGCACGGTGCCGGACAACACCGGCATCAGAATCGCCAGCCCAGCCGGCGGATTGACCGCGAGCCAGCCGACCAGCAACACCGCCAGCTGCACCATGAGCAGAACCGGAAACAACTGCGCGGCCTGCTGCAAGGGATCGAACTGCAGCAGGCGCAGGCGCAGGTACAGCACCAGATACACGCCGATCACATACGCAATGGCATGCTGGCCGAATACCGCACCGTCCTGGAAATCGGCCAGCAGGCCGAGAAAAAACGCCGCGCCGAAACCGATGCGCGCGGGCTGATGCAGCGTCCAGAACAGCACGCCGATCAGGACGAAATCCGGCCGCAGCGCCAGCGCCCAGCCCGTCCACGGCAGTTGTTCCAGCAGCACGGCCAGCGTCAGCGTGCCGAGGATGCGGCGCCAGCTGGCGGTCGTCCGGGTGGCCACGTTCATGGCCGGGTCACCTGCGGCTCGGCGATCAGCACCAGCACGGCACGGGCACGGTCGATTCCCGCCAGCGGCAGGCAGTCCACCCGCAGATAGGGCGTGGCGTGCGAGCGCGAAACCTGAACCACGCGTGCCACCGGTACCCCCGCCGGATAGACGCGGTCGATGCCCGAAGTCAGCAGACGGTCGCCCGGCCGGATGTCGGTCTGCGCCGGCATGTAGCGCAGTTCCACCCGCCCTTGCCCGCTGCCGGCAGCCAGTCCGCGCTGCCCCGTGCGTTCGACGAACACCGGCGTCAGCTGCTCGGGGCTGCTCACCAGCGTGACTTCGCTCGTGCCCGGATACACCCGCGTCACCTGACCCATCAGTCCGTCGGCATCGACCACCGGCAGGCCGCTGCGCAGTCCCGCTCTAGCGCCCTGGTCCAGCGTAATGCACTGGGCGAACCAGTCCTGCCCCTGATACAACAGGGCGGCATGCACCACCCGTTGGCCGGGGCGGGATTGCAGGTGCAGCAGGGTGCGCAATTCGGCGTTCTCGCGCGTCAGTTCTTTCGCGGCGTTCACGCTCGTCATGAGTTGGGCGCGCTCAAGCAGCAGGGCATCGCGCTCTTTCTGCAGCAGGCGGTGGCGGGTAAAGAAGCCGTCCAGCTCGGCGGCCACATCGGAGGGCGTGCGCAGGAGTTCGCGTACCGGCTGCAACAACAGCGAAAACCCGCTGCGCAAGCCGTCCAGTGCGTGATAGCGGATATCGATCACCGCCAGACTCACGCCCGCCAGCAGCCAGATCAGCAGGCGGGCCGTCGGCCCCAGCCGGCGCGCGAACATGAGCTGACCGGGCGTCGCCATCAGCCGCCCCTGCCCGCCGTGCTACGCGAGGCTGCGTTCACTCGTTGGTGAACACCGACGCCAGCTTGTCCATTTCTTCCAGCGCGCGCCCGGAACCGCGCACCACGCAGGTCAGCGGGTCGTCGGCAACAATCACCGGCAGGCCGGTTTCTTCCATCAGCAGGCGGTCGAGGTCGCGCAGCAGCGCGCCGCCGCCGGTCAGCACCATGCCCTTCTCGGCGATGTCGGCGCCGAGTTCGGGCGGGGTCTGTTCCAGCGCCTGCTTCACCGCGCTGACGATGGCGTTCA
>DASVPF010000088.1:0-5995 GCA_036382965.1 Thiobacillus sp. | reverse complement strand
TGGATACGTCCAGGTGTATCGACACCCTGGGATGCCGGCCGCGAAAGCGGGCGAGGATGTCGGTGGCGACGGCGTTCACGGTCGAGGTGACGGCAATGTTGAGGCGGTATTCTTCGCCTGGCATGCCTTCTGGCCGCAGGGCACCAGTGCGGCCCCGTTTGCGGGAACGTTCGACTGGTTTCCCGTGATCGTCGCCATTGCCGCGTTTGTCGCGCTGTGGAAATACAAGGCCGACATCATGCAGGTCATCGGCGTGTGCGCCCTGCTCGGGCTGGCTTATACCTTTCTTCTGTGAGGACACCATGGAACACACCATCCAACCCCCGAAGCGCTGCGGCTGCGCCAACCCAACCGACAAATGCCCCGACGCGCCGCGCACGCTCAAGCCGGCCGAGCTCGATCCCGACATCACCCTCGTGTTCGACGTGCGCCGCGAGGCCGATTACGCCGCCTCCAATGAGACCATCCCCGGCGCGCTATGGAAAAATCCCGACAAGATCGACGCCTGGATCGGCGCCATTCCGCGCACGCTCGACGTGGTGGTCTACTGCGTGCGCGGCCGCAGCGTATCGAACAGCGTGGTCGACCGCCTGCAGGCCGCAGGCGTCAAGGCGCGCTTCATCGAAGGCGGCATCGAGGCCTGGAAGACAGCGGGCGGCAAGGTGATCGCGAAATGAAATGGGTCACGCGCGAGCGTCCCAAGATCGACCGCATTGCCTGCCCCTGGCTGATCGCGCGCTTCATCGACCCCGGGGCGGAGTTTCTCTACGTGCCCGCCACGGAGGTGCTGAACGTCGCGAAAGAAACCGGTGCGACGCCCTACGACATCCCGGGCGTGGAATACGGCCACGTGGGCGAATTGTGCAGCTTCGATGCCTTTTTGCGCCTGCATCGTCTGACCGACCCCGCCTTGCAGCAACTCGCGGTCATCGTGCGCGGCGCCGACACCGCCCGGCTTGATCTCGCGCCGCAATGCGCCGGGCTGCTGGCGCAGTCGCTCGGTCTGTCGGCGATGTTTGCGGACGATCACACCATGCTGGAACACGGCATGGTGATGTATGACGCCTACTATGCCTGGATCAAACAGGCGCGTGGCGAGACCCATGCCTGGCAGCCGGGAAGCGCATGACCCTACCTACCCACGCGGAGTGGTTGACTAAATTACTTGGTTATTCTATGGTTCGGCATCGCAAATTTTTATTGGACGCAAGGACTGCATCATGGAACGTGAAATCAACGGCAAAATCGTCGAAACCGACCCCGAAGGCTATCTGGTCAATCTGGAAGACTGGTCGGAAGAACTGGCGGTCGAGCTGGCCAAGGAAGACAAGCTGGAGCTGGAAGAGAACCACTGGAAGGTCATCCATTACATGCGCGACCAGTTCGCCCAGAACGGCACCGCCCCCAACCTGCGCTTCCTGCAGAAAGGCCTGAAGGAAGAATTCGGCGACGAATGGGGCGACAAGAAATTCCTGTTCGACCTGTTCCCGTTCGGCCCCGCCAAACAGGCCGGCCGCTACGCAGGCACCCCGAAGCCGACCGGTTGCGTGTGATCGACACCCGCTTCGTCAAAAGCCCCGCCTGAGTGGGGCTTTTTTTTCGCCACGATTTCAGGGATGGCTGCGGAACATGAAATATACCGCGCCCAGCAGGCACAGCGCCGCCCACAGGAAATCCCACTTCAGCTCCACCTTCATGTAGAGCACGGCAAACGGCATGAACACTGACAGGGCGATCACTTCCTGCATGATCTTCAGCTGCGGCAGGCTCATCACGGTATAGCCGATGCGGTTGGCCGGCACCTGCAGCAGGTATTCGAACAGCGCGATGCCCCAGCTGGCAAAAGCCGCGATGATCCAGGGCTTGTTGTTCATGTCCTTGAGGTGGGCATACCACGCGAACGTCATGAAGACGTTGGACAGCGTGAGCAGGATCAAGGTTTGCAGGGAAGCAGGCACGGTCGTCTCCAGAACACTCGCGCGCCATTGTAGGGAATCCGCGAGCCGCCAGGCTGGTAAAATGCCGCCTTTCGCATTGCAAGGGTCGGCATGATGAGCGCGCCTCAGGTGGGTGTGGTGATGGGATCTTCCAGCGACTGGGAGGTGATGCAACACGCGGCGATGCTGCTGAAGCAGTTCGGCATCGATTTCGAAACCCGCGTGGTGTCCGCACACCGCACCCCGGATCTGCTCTACGAGTATGCCGCCAGCGCCGAAGCGCGCGGCCTCAAGGCCATCATCGCCGGCGCCGGCGGCGCCGCCCACCTGCCCGGCATGATCGCCGCCAAAACCATCGTGCCGGTGCTCGGCGTGCCGGTGCCGTCGAAATATCTCAAGGGCATGGATTCGCTGCTCTCCATCGTGCAGATGCCGAAGGGCATCCCGGTCGCCACCTTCGCCATCGGCGAGGCCGGCGCAGCCAATGCGGCGCTGTTCGCCGCGGCCCTGATCGCGCGCTACGACAGCGGGCTGGCGGCGCAACTCAGTGAATTCCGCCGCGGCCAGTCGGACTCCGTGCTGGCGATGGAATTGCCCGATGTCGAGTAAACCGCTGCCCATCCTGCCCGGTGCATACGATTCCACACGGGCTTCAGCCCGTAGTGGATCGGAGTCCTTTAGGGCGACGCTGCCTATTTTGCCGGGGGCAACCCTGGGCATTCTGGGCGGCGGCCAGCTCGGCCGCATGTTCACCATCGCCGCGCGCACCATGGGCTACAAGGTCATGGTGCTCGACCCCGATTTCGCCAGCCCCGCCGGGCAGATGGCCGACGTCCACCTGCAGGCGGATTACACCGACCACGGCGCGCTGCGCCAGCTCGGCGAAGCCTGCGCGGCGGTCACCACCGAATTCGAGAATGTCCCCGCCGCCAGCCTGATCGAACTGGCGAGCCATTGCCGGGTGTCGCCGGGCGCCGAGGCCGTCGCCATCGTGCAGGACCGCAGCCACGAAAAATCCTGGCTCGCTACCCACGGCTTCGCCACCGCGCCGTTCGCGCTGGTCTACAACGAGGGCGACCTCGACGCCGCGCTGGCCGACATCGGCACGCCGGCGCTCCTGAAAGTGGCGCGCTTCGGCTACGACGGCAAGGGCCAGGCGCGCATCAACGCGCCGGCGGATGCGCACGCCGCGTTCCGCGAATTCGGCGGCCAGCCCTGCGTGCTGGAGGGCTTCGTCAAGCTGGAATGCGAGGTGTCGGTGGTGCTCGCGCGCAGCGATGCCGGCGAATGCGTGCTGTTTCCGGTCGCCGAGAACCGCCACGTCAACGGTATTCTCGACGTTTCCATCGTCCCCGCGCGCGTGCCCGAGGCGCTCGCCGAACAGGCGCGCGAAATGGCGCGCGCGGTGGCCGACCGACTCGGCTACGTCGGCGTCATGGCAGTCGAATTCTTCGCCGCCGGCGGCCAGCTGATAGTCAACGAGATCGCCCCGCGCCCGCACAACTCCGGCCATTACACGCTGGACGCCTGCGTCACCGACCAGTTCGAGCAGCAGGTGCGCGCGCTAGCCGGACTGCCGCTCGGCGACACGCGGCTCTTGTCGCCGGTGGCGATGGTCAACATTCTCGGCGACCGCTGGCACAACGGCGGCCCGCACTGGGACGCACTGCTCGCGCACTCCAACATCAAGCTGCACCTGTACGGCAAGGAAACCGCGCGGCCAGGGCGCAAGATGGGCCATTTCAACGTGCTCGACGCCGATCCGGAAGCCGCACTGAAGCTGGCGGAGCAGATGCGCCATGCGCTATAGCGCATTCAAAGGGGGTTGGCGCTTTAGTACCTCGACCAGCGCGCTTGCTTTGATCGTCCTGTGCGGTGGCGCCAGCGCCGCTGAAAACGGCGCGCGGCTGCCCCTGCGCATTGGTCCGCACGTTTTCCAGGTCGAGGTGGCGGCGACCGAACCGCAACGCCGGCATGGCCTGATGGGCCGCACCTATCTGCCCGTCGACGGCGGCATGCTGTTCGTGTTCGAGCAGCCGGACCGGCATTGTTTCTGGATGCGCGACACGCCGCTGCCGCTGTCGATTGCGTTCATCGATCCGGCCGGCCGCATCGCCGGTCTCGCCGACATGCAGCCGCGCAGCGAAACGCTGCACTGCCCGAGCGCGGATGTGCGCTACGCGCTGGAGGTGCGGCAGGGGGAATTCCAGCGCCGCGGCATCGCGGTGCGTGCGCAGGTGGAAGGTCTGCCGCCGTGAACCCCGTTACGCCCGGGAGCCCTATGTGAGCTTCACACTCGATAAAGTCGTCCCCTGGGGGCGCTCCTACGACGAATACGTTGCTATGTTCGGCCTCACCGACGCCGATCTGAAATTTCGCATTCTTGGTTGCGGTGATGGTCCAGCCGGGTTCAATTCGGACATGACGAAACGCGGCGGTTACGTCACATCGATCGATCCGATTTATAGCTTTGACGCTGAAGAGATCAGAGGCCGCATCTCCGAAACATATGAAGCCGTGATGACACAAATGCGTGAGAACCAAAGCGACTATGTGTGGGAAACGATTCGGTCGATGGAGCAACTCGGAAACGTTCGCATGTCCGCTATGGAAACGTTTCTTGCTGACTTCGACGCAGGAAAACAAGAAGGCCGATACATCGCCGGAGCGCTGCCGTCGTTACCTTTCGAAAATGGACAGTTCGACATCGCCTTGTCGTCTCATTTCCTGTTTTTGTATAGCCCCCACTTGTCAGCGGGTTTTCATCTTCAGGCGCTCCAGGAAATGCTGCGTGTTTCGCGCGAAGTGCGCGTATTTCCATTGCTAACGCTGGACGGCACTTTATCGCCCCATCTCCATTCCGTAAGCGAACATCTTGCAACGCATGGCTTCAGGGTCGATGTCAAGCGTGTAGCTTATGAGTTTCAGCGCGGCGGCAATGAAATGCTGGTCATTCAGCCCGTTTGATTCCTTGCCCTAATCGAAAAACTCGAACAGAAATCAGGGTGCGATCGACTGCACCCTGAGCTCCATCTCGTTGCCTTTTTCGTCGCTCTTCAGCACGCGCACCGGCAGGTAATGCCGGTCGACCGCCAGCCAGGCCTCGAAGCGGCCGTCGCCGTCGGTCACCCGCGTGAGATGCAGCGTACGCAAGGGACCCAGCGCTGTTTCCAATAGGACTTCGCCGCGTGACTCGTAGGTGTAATCGCGCAGCTTCTTGCCGTTGAACAGCGTGTAGGTCAGCTTTCCGTCCGGCGGCGGCGCGGTCAGCGCGAGCTGGAAGAACAGGCTGAGCGCGTCCTGCGCCTCGCCGCTGTAGGCAAAATGACGCGGCGGCCCCTTTGCCGGATTGAACGTGAGATCGCCATGGGCGGCGTCGAAGCGCGCGCTACTGCGGGTGTCGCCGCGCTGATCCCAGAAGGCTTCCGGCTGCAGGCCGCGTGGCGTGATGCGGCCATGGCTGGTCTGCACGAAGCGGCCGCGATAAAACACGCCGGCGAGGCCGCGGGCTTCCGCCACGCTGGTCAGCGTGTAGCGTTCGCCTTCGTTCACCCACAGCAGGGTCTGCTCGCCCGTCGCCAGCCCGTAGCGCACCTGGAAACGCAGATCGAGGCGCGGCGGCAGCGGATTCAACGGCAGCGGCGTCACGCCGGTAGCTGCGGGCGCGGCGGCTGTCGCCTCCTCGACACGCTCCGCAGGGGCAGCTTTCGGATCCGGAGCGCTGGCGGCTACGGGCGCTTCGGCTTCGGCAACGGATTCGACTGCCGGCGCGGGAGGCGGCAGTGTCGCATGGTGCACGGGCGCCCGAGCAGGTGTAGGTGCAGGCGGCCGGACGGGCAGCGGGCGGGCAGGCGCTGCCGGCGCCCCGGGCAGAAGTCGCGCTTCGATGGGCGGTGGTTCGGCCGCACGATCCCGCTGCTGCACGGTCCACCCCAGACCGCCGAGCAGGCCCGCATGCAACAGCAGCGAAGCCGCCAGGGCGATCCACCATGGGCGAACCCGGCGCCCCGTCATGCCTAGTCCTTGATGCTGGCGCGCACCAGGCGCTGCTCAAGGGT
>DASVPF010000087.1:0-5149 GCA_036382965.1 Thiobacillus sp. | reverse complement strand
GAAAAACTGCTCGAAGCGGCCGGCTGGCAGGCGGCCGGCGAAGGCGCGTTCATGGCGCGCGCGCGGCACTTGGATGCGCTTGCCCGTGGCGCCGCGCACCTCACCGCTGCGCGCGAGGCGACCGCCCAACTCGAGCTGTTTGCCGAAGAGCTGCGGCTGGCGCAGGCGGCCCTGTCGGAAATCACCGGCGCATTCACGGCCGACGATCTGCTCGGCGAAATCTTCAGCAAGTTCTGCATCGGAAAATAAATAGCCGGCAATCGCCCGAGGCTTTCCCTTATCGAGATCATCGATAACGACGCTGGACCCTCACCTGCGGCAGAACTTTCAGTCTTTCCGGAGAGCAATTACTCGGTAGACCTTATTACCTTGGATTTTTGATTCCATATCATTGGCCGTGGGGTTTGGCCATGAAACCGGCGGTCAAGTCAAGCACGCTGGAATACGAGCTATGGCCATCTTGGCCATGCATCTGCCCCGATTCGGCTCAGCCGTGAGCCTTTGATCATGAAGGGGGAAGCATGTCCTGGAATAAAGTGATTTCGCCGCAGTCCAGCCAATTCCTGCACCGCCTTATGGCTACTTTGGGCAGCACCCTGCTGGTCTGGCTCATCTGCATTCCGGCAGCGCACGCCGTTCCCAGTTTCGCGCGGCAGACCGGGGAAGAATGTGCAGCGTGCCATATCGGCGCCCTGGGGCCCCAGCTCACGCCACACGGCATGATGTTCAAACTGGGCGGCTTTACGGATAACGACGGCAAGCCGGGACACATTCCGTTGGCGGCCATGCTGGTCGGCTCCTATGCGCACACCAGCAAGGACCTCGATCCAACCGATAGCAGCAGCAACGACTTGAAGCGAATACAGGAGGCTTCCATTTTTCTCGCCGGCCGTCTGTCCGACCATCTGGGCGCTTTTGTCCAGGCGACCAATTCCAGCACCGACCATCGCTTCTCCATGGACAACGTGGACATACGCTTTGCGCATCCCGTACAGACAGGCGACAGCCAAACCCTTCTGGGCGTGACCCTGAACAACAACCCCACAGTGTCGGATCCGCTGAACAGCGTGCCGGCCTGGCGCTTCCCTTTCATGTCTCCCGAAATGGTGGAGACCGTCTCTCCCCTGATCGATGGGGTCCTCGGCCAACAAGTGGGCGGACTGAGTGCCTATGCCTACTGGAACAGTTCCGTGTATGCGGAACTGGGCGGCTATCGCTCCCTGTCCAAGGGCTTTCTCGACGATGTAAACGTTGAGGCCGGGGGCAAACTCAGCAAGACGGCCCCCTACTGGCGGCTTGCCTGGATCAAGGACCTGCGCAAGCAGGCCTGGTCGGCAGGGCTGTTCGGAATGAATGCCGACCTGCGGCCTGACGGCAGTTCCAGCGGACCGTCCGACAAGTTCCGCGATATCGGGGTGGACGGCACCTACCAGTACCTGGGAACGCGCAAACACATCTACACCGTCAACGCCGCCTACATTCACGAACGTCAGACCCGCGACGCATCCTTTGCTGCAGGCGAGGCGGCCAATCTGAGCGGGGATCTCAACCGCATCGACCTCAACGGCTCGTATTACTACGATCAAACTTATGGAGTGACAGCGGCGTATTTCAGGGTCAAGGGTGATAGCGACGCCACCCTCTACGCAGACAGCGCGGCGGGCAGCCCCGATACCACCGGCTGGATCCTGCAAGCCGACTGGACGCCGTTCGGCAAGGAGAACTCCTGGGGCGCGCCCTGGGCCAATGTGCGTCTGGGCTTGCAGTACACCTGGTACACCCGGTTCCTTGGCACAAAGAACAACTATGATGGCGCCGGTCGCAACGCCAGCGACAACAACACGGCCTATGCCTTCATCTGGCTCGCGTTCTAGAGAGCGCCCCATCTAAGGCATGCTTCGCCTGACAGCATGACGACAACAGACATCCTGCCATTCGTTGTTGCCTGTGTGGCCTTGGTTCCCGCGCAGGCCGCTTGGGGGGGGGATGTTTCCCGGGGCAAGAGTGTGTTCGAGGAGAACTGTTCCGTTTGCCACAGCCTGATGGCCGGAAAAAACAAGTTTGGTCCCAGTCTGCACGGAGTTGTCGGGCGGCGGGCGGGGTCCATCAACGACTTCAACTAGTCCGAGGCCATGAAAAAGTGTGGCCAGGTTTGGTCAACCGAAGCGCTGAATGCCTATATAGCCAACCCCCAAAAGGTGGTGCCAGGCAACCGTATGCCATTTGACGGATTGTCCGACGAGAGGGGCAGGGAGGATGTCGTCACTTTTCTCTCCTCTGTACGTTGAGGCCGAAGCCGCACCGTGAGTTGATCGCCATGCAGGCAGGGTGGCCAGCATCACCAATGGAGCTGTTCTGGCTTCTGCATTGATGGCGTAGCGCGTATGCTTGGGCCTCCTCTTTCCCGTCGAGGCGTGGTCTCTCATGTTGACCTGGCGCGGCATCGCCGACGAACTCAAAACCCATTGGGCGCGTTTGCTGCAGGCCAACGCCGCAGCGCTGTTGGCGGTGTTTGCCGCGGTGCCGGTGCCGCTGTTGCTGCCACTGATGGTGGACGAGGTGTTGCTGCATCATCCGGGGAAGATGGTCGCCGCGATCGGCGCGTGGTTTCCCGTAGCCTGGCACAGCCCATTGCTGTTCATCGGCGCGACGCTGCTGCTGACGGTGGCCTTGCGGCTGACGGCGATCCTGCTCAACGTGTGGCAGGGACAGACATTTTCGCTGCTGGCCAAGGAGGTGGTGTATCGCATCCGGGTGCGAATGCTCTCCAGGCTGTCGCGCATCGCGCTGTCGGAATTTGAGACGGTGGGCGCGGGCCGCGTGACCTCGCATTTCGTGACCGACCTCAACGCCATCGATACCTTCCTCGGCGCGTCGATTTCGGGTTTCGTGGTGTCGGTGCTGACGCTGGTCGGCGTCGCGGCGGTGCTGTTCTGGATGCACTGGCAGCTGGCGCTCTTCATCCTGCTGTTGAACCCGGTGGTGATCCTGTTTTCGACCCAACTCGGCAAGCGGGTGAAGGATCTGAAACGCTTCGAGAACCGTGCCTTCGAGGTGTTCCAGGATGCTTTGGCCGAAACGCTCGATGCGCTGACGCAGATCCGCGCGATGAATCGCGAGAAACATTACCTGGCGCGGGTCACCGCGAAAGCGGCCGACATCCGCCGGCACGCGGCGGCGTTCGCGTGGAAGTCGGACGCGATGAGTCGGATTTCCTTCTTCGTTTTCCTGGTCGGCTTCGACGCCTTCCGCGCCGGCGCGATGCTGATGGTGGTGTTTTCCGATCTCACCATCGGTGAGATGCTGGCGGTGTTCGGCTACCTGTGGTTCATGATGACGCCGGTGCAGGAACTGGTGAACATGCAGTATTCCTGGTTCGCCGCCAACGCTGCGCTGGGGCGGATCAATGCCCTGCTCGGGCTGCACGGTGAGCCGCAGCATTCGGCGCTGCGCGATCCCTTCGCCGGCCAGACTACCGTCGGCCTTGCGCTCGATCACGTCAGCTTTGCCTACGCGGACGGCGAGACCGTGCTCGACGACGTCAGCCTGACGGTCGGCCGGCGAAAAGGTCGCGCTGGTCGGGGCGTCCGGCGGCGGCAAGTCGACGCTGGTGCAGGCATTGCTGGGGCTGTATCCGGTGAAATCGGGACGCATTGTCTACGGCGATGCGCCGGTGACCGAAATCGGCTGGGAGACGGTGCGCGAGCACGTCGGCGTGGTGCTGCAGCATCCGGTGCTGTTCAACGATAGCGTGCGCGCCAACCTGACCTTGGGGCGCGAGGCCGACGACGCCATGCTGTGGCAGGCGCTGGAGATTGCCCAACTCGCGGACATCATCGCCGAGCTGCCGCACGGGCTGGATACCGCGGTGGGGCGGCAGGGCGTGCGGCTGTCGGGTGGGCAGCGGCAACGGCTGGCGATCGCACGCATGATCGTCGCCGATCCTGAAATCGTCATCCTCGACGAGGCCACGTCCGCGCTCGATACCGAGACCGAGCGGCGGCTGCATCAGGCGCTGGCCATGTTTCTTGCCGGCCGTACCACGCTTATCATCGCCCACCGCCTGTCTGCGGTGAAGCAGGCCGACCGCATCCTGGTGTTCGAGAACGGCCGCGTGGTGGAGGAGGGTGGCCACGACGAACTAATCGACCGCGGCGGGCTGTACCACAAGCTTTACCGGCATGCGTAAAGGAATGCCCGCGACGATATTCGGGGGCACCCAAAAAAACGCTCGGGAAAATCAGCGTTTTCTGATAGACTCCGCCGAGTTGTGCATACAGCAGTGGGCAGGTCAGGCTTTTGCCGCCGTGCCTCGGGACTGTTCTCACAGCCCCATCGTCTTCGACCTCTCTTTTGTGCCGCCGGCCATTTTTCGCAACCGGCAGTGACAAGTCTTGTGGTTGGCGCCGATGTGATCGACGCGACCCGTTATTTCCGGTTCGTATTTTATGGCCTGTCTGGCTGGGTGCCGGGCGCAGGTCTGATTTGCGCGTTTGAGCGCACTAAAAAAGGTTTGCCATGAGCTTTTCCGAACTGGGGCTTGATCCCCTCATCCTTAAATCCGTGTTGGCTGCGGGCTACGAAAACGCCACGCCGGTTCAAATGCAGGCGATTCCCGCTGCGCTGACCGGCCGCGATCTGCTGGTGTCGTCGAACACCGGCAGCGGCAAGACGGCGGCGTTTCTGTTGCCGTCGATCCAGCGCCTGCTGGCCGAGCCGACGATCAAAAGCATGGGCCCGCGCGTACTGGTGCTGACGCCGACGCGCGAGCTCGCGCTGCAGGTCGAAAAATCCGCCATGACCTATGGCAAGGACATGCGCCGCTTCCGCACCGCCTGCCTGGTCGGCGGCGCGCCGTATGGCCTGCAGTTGAAGCGGCTGAGCCAGCCGGTGGATGTGGTGGTAGCGACGCCCGGCCGCCTGATCGACCACCTGGAGCGCGGCAAGATCGACTTCTCGCTCCTGGAAGTGCTGGTGCTCGACGAAGCCGACCGCATGCTGGACATTCTTCACCAGCCCGCCTTCGCGCATGCCGGCAAAGCTCACCGCAATGCCGGTGCGGCCGGCGCGGCCGGTACGGCCGATGCGGTGGACGTAGTCTTCGGCTTGGCGTGGCAGGACAAAGTTGATGACGTGGCTGATGCTTGCC
>DASVPF010000086.1:0-1846 GCA_036382965.1 Thiobacillus sp. | reverse complement strand
CAGCACCAGCGGAACTTCCTGCAGGCGATCGAGGAAGATCTGATCGAGGAAGCGGTGCGCCTGTACGGCTACGACAACATTCCGGCGCAGCCGCCGGCCGCGCCTTCGCGCATGCTGCCGCAGGATGAAACCGTGCTGGCTGACGACAGCCTGCGCCAGATGCTGGTCGACCTGGATTACCAGGAAGTCATCACCTACAGCTTCGTCGATCCGGCGTGGGAGACGGCACTCGATGCGAGCACCCGTCCGCTGCCGCTGGCCAACCCGCTCGCCAGCCAGTTGTCGGTGATGCGCACGACCCTGTGGGGCGGCCTGATCGAGACCCTGCGTCACAACCTCAATCGCCAGCAGGAACGGGTGCGCCTGTTCGAGCTGGGGCGGGTCTACGCCTCGCAGGTCGAGCAGCCGATGAAGCTGGGCGGCCTGGTGTATGGCGACGCGCTGCCCGAGCAATGGGCGAGCGCCGCGCGGCGTGTCGATTTCTTCGACCTCAAGGGCGACCTCGAACGCCTGGCCGGCCATGCGTTCGATGCGCGCCGCGGCACGCATCCCGCGCTGCATCCGGGGCAGAGTGCCGAACTGTGGGCCGATGGCCGGGCCATCGGCTGGGTCGGCGCCCTGCATCCGCGCCTGGTGCAGGCGTTCGATCTGCCGGCCGCGCCGATGCTGTTCGAACTCGACAGCCAGGTACTCGCCCGGCGAGGATTGCCGCGTCACGCAACGCTGTCGCGCTTCCCGTTGGTGCGGCGCGATCTGGCGTTCGTGCTGGACGTCCATACCCCGGCCGGCGAACTGCTGGCCGTATTGCGCGAGCATGCCTCTGCCGCGGTGAAGTCGATCGACCTGTTCGACGAATACCGCGGGAAAGGTGTGGCAGAAAACCAAAAAAGCCTTGCAATCCGGGTAGTTATGCAAGATACTCAACGCACATTGACGGATCAGGAAGTGGAAGATGCAGTACAAAAACTGGTCGATGCTGCGCTTCGTCAGTGCAATGCCAGTTTGCGTGCTTAACGCAAAACCCAATTGTATTTGGCGCGTGCGTGACGCGATTTTTCATCAGCCATCTTCTTTGCCAACACGTTCATGACCACTCTCACCAAAGCTGATCTGGCCGAACTGCTATTCGAAAAAGTAGGTTTGAACAAGCGCGAGGCCAAGGATGTCGTCGAGTCATTTTTCGATGAAATCCGTCTGGCGCTCGAAAAGGGCGACATCGTCAAGCTGTCCGGTTTCGGCAATTTTCAGTGCCGCGAAAAACCGCAGCGTCCGGGCCGCAACCCCAAAACCGGCGAAGAAATGCCGATTTCCGCGCGTCGCGTGGTGACCTTCCACGCCAGCCAGAAACTCAAATCGCAAGTCGAAGGCGCCCAAATTGGAACGCCCAGCGCGGAGTGAGCTGCCGCCGATTCCGGCCAAACGCTATTTCACCATCGGTGAAGTGTCGGAGCTGTGCGCCGTCAAGGCGCACGTGCTGCGTTACTGGGAACAGGAATTCACCCAGTTGCGTCCGATCAAGCGGCGCGGCAACCGGCGCTACTACCAGCACCACGAGGTCCTGCTTATCCGCCGCATCCGCGAACTGCTGTACGAAGAAGGCTTCACCATCAGCGGCGCGCGGCAACGCCTCGAGCACGATACCGAGGCTGCGCCCGAAACCGCGCCCGCCGCCGCGACCGCGGCGCTGGAAATAGGCAAACTGCGCGCAGAACTCACCGCCATCCTGAAAATATTGGGTTAGGGTCTGTTCACACTATTTTTGCGCCTGCGTTGGTGCGAGAAAGCGATGGATGCAAGGCGCGCTGCGCCGGCAAGGGCCATCCCTTGCCAAGTGGCGCAACGCCGC
>DASVPF010000085.1:0-2020 GCA_036382965.1 Thiobacillus sp. | reverse complement strand
CAACGTCTGGGGAACACAGCCGATCTTCGGCGCAATCGATTCAATGGCCGCCCACAGCGACGGATACTCGCCACGGTGCTCCTGCACCATGCGCACAGCGCGTTCGCGGACTTCGGGGGAATACTTCGGGGTGATCTTCTTTCTCTTCATGGCTTCATTCTCTCAAGAGTTGAAGCCTCCTCAAAACCCGGGGCGGTTCATATGCCGCGACCAACCTGACTGACCGAAACGGGTCGATTCCCGACCAAAACCCAGCACCGACAAAAAAGGCGACCACTCTTCTGAGGGTCGCCTTTTTCTTTGTGCTTGATCATCAGCCGAACAGCCCCCTGAAAAACAGCCGGATGCCGTCCCACACGCGGCGGAAGAATCCCCCCTCTTCGACCGCTTCGAGCGCGACCAGCGGCGCCTGCGCGACGACCTTGCCGTCGCTGCCGACCAGTTCGACGCGCCCCAGCGGCGCGCCGGCAGCAACGGGCGCCACCACGTCGCCCTTCGCCAGCACGACGCGCGTCTTGTAGCCCTCGCTCTCCCGCTTCGGCAGCGCGGCGGAAAAGTCGGTCGCGACGCCGGCCTTGACGCTGCGCGCTGCGCCTTTCCAGACGGCCACGCTCTGCACCGTTGCGCCCTTCCTGAAGAAGGTCTTGCTGTCGAAGAAGTTGAAGCCGTAGCCGAGCAGTTTCGCCGTCTCGGTCGCGCGCGCTTCCTCGCTGCCAGTGCCGAACACCGCGGCGATGAGGCGCTGGCCGTCGCGCTTGGCGGAGGCGACCAGGCAGTAGCCGGCTTCGTCGGTGTGGCCGGTCTTCAGGCCGTCGACGCTGGGGTCGCGCTGCAACAGGAGATTGCGGTTCGGCTGGCGGATGTTGTTCCAGACGAATTCCTTTTCCTTGTACAGCGAATAGTGCGCCGGGTCCTCGATGACGATGGCGCGCGCGAGCTTGGCCATGTCGAGCGCGCTCGAATAGTGGCTGGGGTCGGGCCAGCCGGTGGCGTTGGCGAAATGGGTGTCGGCAAGCCCCAGGCGCTTCGCTTCCTGGTTCATCAGCGCGGCGAAGGTGTCCTCGCCGCCGGCGATGTGCTCGGCCAGCGCGATGCTGGCGTCGTTGCCCGACTGCACGATGATGCCGCGCAGCAAGTCGCGCACCGCGACCTTGTCCCCGACCATGACGAACATTTTCGAGCCGCCCATGCGCCAGGCCTTTTCGCTGATGGTGACGAGGTCGGTCTCTTTCAGGCGGCCGCGCTGGAGTTCCAGCGCCGCGACGTGCGAGGTCATCAGCTTGGTCAGGCTGGCGGGCGGCAGACGCGTATTGCCCTGGTGATCGACCAGCACGCTGCCGCTGGCGGCATCCATCAGCACCCAGGATTTGGCGGCCAACTCCGGGGGCGGGGGGAGAACATCGGCGCTCCAGGCGGCCGGCGCGATCAATACACTGAAAAGCAATACAAGTCGTTGCAGGAAATCCGGGGTAGTCATGGGTTTATCGATGAGCAATTAAAGAGGGCGTGATTGAATTTCATGGCGAACGCGCATCGCGCGCGGGCTTGAGGATAACACCGACGGCCGCCGGTCGGCAGCCCCACGCCCAGCCCCTGTTAAACTCTTCCCTGGCACATCATTTTTCCTCCGCTCCATGCTTTATTCCCTGCTGCGCCCCGCCCTGTTCAGCCTCGACCCGGAAGACGCGCACGGCTTCACCCTCGCCAGTATCGACCTCGCACACCGGACCGGCCTGCTGAGCCTGCTGCCGCGCGCAACGGGGAAATCCGTGCGCGCGATGGGAATCGACTTTCCCAACGCCGTGGGCCTGGCGGCCGGCCTCGACAAGGACGGCGCGCACATCAACGCGCTGGCGGCGCTGGGTTTCGGCTTCATCGAGATCGGCACGGTGACGCCACGCCCGCAACCGGGCAACCCCACGCCGCGCATGTTCCGCCTGCCCGCAGCCAACGCCATCATCAACCGCATGGGCTTCAACAATAAGGGTGACGTACTGGCTGCAGCGCCCGTCTGGAAAGG
>DASVPF010000084.1:0-3085 GCA_036382965.1 Thiobacillus sp. | reverse complement strand
TGGCGGACTTCGGCCTGGTTGGACCCGCAGGCAATCCCGAAAGAAAAACTGTCAAGCTGGTGTTGATTACCAACGGCAGCCTCGCCGACCGGCCGCGGGTGCAGGACGGCCTCAGAAAAATGGCGGCGCTGAACGGCGAAGTGTGGTTCAAGTTCGATAGCGCCACCGCCAGCGGCATGCGCAGCATCAACCAGACACGCATCGCGCCGAATAAGCAGTTCGAGCGCCTGGCCGCGGTCGCGCGCGTCTGTCCGACCTGGCTGCAAACCTGCGTGTTCGCCCTCGACGGCGCACCGCCTTCGGAAGCGGAGCAGACGGTCTATCTGGATACGATCAAGCGCATCAAGCAACAGCAGATTCCGGTGCAGGGCGTGCTCCTTTCCGGCTTGGCACGGCCTTCGATGCAGCCGCAGGCCGGCCGGCTGGCTGCATCGCCTGCCGAATGGCTCGAAGCGTTTGCCGGAAAAATCCGCGCGGCAGGCCTGCCGGTGAAGGTGTCGCTGTGATCCACGGCATCGGCACCGACCTGCTGGACGCCGAGCGAATCCGTCACGGCCTCGCGCGCTTCGGCGAACACTACGCCGACCGCATCCTCGCCCCGGCCGAACACGCGGGGTATTACGCCAGCCGCGACCCGGCGCGCTATCTGGCCAAATGCTTCGCCGCCAAAGAGGCCTTCGCCAAGGCGACGGGAACCGGCCTGCGCACGCCGGTCGCGCTCCGCAACATCGCTGTGCTGCGCGATGCGCACGGCAAGCCGCTGATCGAATGCGCGCCCGAACTCGCCGCCTGGCTGGTGGCGCGCGGCGTCACGGCGCATCATGTTTCGCTGTCGGACGAGGGCGACCTCGTGCTGGCATTTGTCGTGCTGGAACAGTCCAATTCCCGGGAGAACGCAACATGACACCAGACTATAAGAAGGAGCGCACATGACGCTCGGCCCCTTGATGCTCGACGTGGCGGGCACCGAACTGACCGACGACGACCGCCGCCGTCTCGCCCATCCGCTCGTCGGTGGCGTGATCCTGTTTTCCCGCAACTATCGCGACCCGGCACAACTGGCGGCCTTGACCGCCGAGATCCATGCACTGAAACCGGCGCCGCTCCTGATCGGCGTCGATCACGAGGGCGGGCGGGTGCAGCGCTTTCGCGAGGGCTTCACCCGCTTGCCGCCGATGCGCGCCTTCGGCGAAATCTGGAACGCGCACCCGCAGCGCGCCCGCGAACTGGCACGCGAAACCGGCTACGTGCTGGCAAGCGAACTGCGCGCGCACGGCATCGACTTCAGCTTTGCGCCGGTACTCGATCTCGATTACGGCGCCTCGTCGGTCATCGGCGACCGATCCTTCCATGCCGATCCGCACGCGGTGTTCGAGCTGGGACAGGCCGTGATGCTGGGGATGAAGGACGCCGGCATGGCGGCCTGCGGCAAACACTTTCCCGGCCACGGCTTCGTGGTCGCGGATTCGCACGTCGCCGTTCCGCTCGACGAACGCAGCCTGGCCGACATCACCATTGCCGACCTGGTGCCGTTCCGTCTCATGATCGAAGCGGGGCTTGCGGCGATCATGCCGGCGCACGTGATTTACCCCAAGATCGACGAGCGGCCCGCCGGGTTCTCGCGCGTGTGGCTGCAGAAGGTGCTGCGCCAGAAACTCGGCTTCGACGGCGCGGTATTCAGCGACGACCTCTGCATGGAAGCTGCGGCCGTGGCGGGTGGCGTGGTCGAGCGCGTGGCGACGGCGCTCGACGCGGGCTGCGACATGGCGCTGATCTGCAACCGGCCCGATCTCGCCGACGAGGTGCTGGCCAGGCTCAAGGTCGACTGGCCCGCCCCGGCGCGCGCACGGCTGGCGCGCATGCACGGCCACCCACGCCCGCCGACGATGACCCAGCTGCGCGAATCGGCGCGTTACGCCAATGCGCTGCACCACATCGCCGGCCTGGGGCTGGATAGCGCCGACCTCAACCTGAAAGCCGATCCGACGGATTACTGTGCACGTTCATAAGCACGATCACCCTCCCCCGCACGGCCCCAGCCACGGCGCACACCACGCCCACCCTCACGCGGGGACATGGCACATCCAGCTGCACCCTGCTCGTCGCCCTGCTGCTGACACTTGTCTTCGCCGGCGTCGAAGCGGCGGCCGGCTGGTGGTCGGGTTCGCTCGCGCTGTTGTCCGACGCCGCCCACATGGTCACCGACAGTTCCGCACTGGGACTCGCCGCCGCCGCGGCCTGGCTGGCGCGCCGCCCGCCCTCGACCCGGCACTCATACGGCCTGGTGCGCGCCGAAGTGCTGGCTGCGCCGTTCAACAGCCCTGCTGATGCTGATCCTGCTCGGCTTCATCGTGCATGAAGCCATCGACTGTTTCGGTGCGCCACGCGACATCCACGGCGGCACCGTCATCGGCGTCGCCACCATCGGCCTCGCAATCAATCTCGCCGTCGCCTGAGTGCTGTCGCGCGACGAAGCCACGCTCAACAGCCGTACCGCACTGATGCACGTGCTGGGCGACGCGCAAAAGATCCGGCAGATATCGCCACTTCGTACCATACTAGTGTTGACAATCATTCTCATTAGATTAAACTAATATCTATTGATGGGTCGCTGGAGATTTCACATGTACGTCTGTCTTTGCCATAGCGTCACCGATACCGATATCCGTCGGCTGGTACGCACCGAAGGCGTGTGCACGATGCGCGAATTGAGCCAGCAGTTAGGGGTTGCCACCCAGTGCGGCAAATGCGGTCGCTGTGCCAAGCAGGTCTTGTGCGAGGCCGTGGATGAAGTACGCGGCGAGGCCTGCCCTGGCTTGATGGCCGCTGCCTGAACACGATCCGTTTCGTCCTTGTTGTCACCCGCACCTCCGACTTCGCGCCGACGCTTGCCTGGCGCGGGGTTTCTCCTAGAATGACAGACAGCCCGTCTGCCCATTAGCAACTTTTTCGTCTAGCCAACGGCTTCTCGCGGGTCTTCCCAATCACAGGAGAGCGCCATGAAGGGCGAGAAAAAAGTCATTCAGTATCTGAACAAGACCCTGACGGTGGAACTGACCGCCATCAACCAGTATTTCCTGCACGC
>DASVPF010000083.1:0-9675 GCA_036382965.1 Thiobacillus sp. | reverse complement strand
CCGAGCGCGGCACATTCAGTCTGGTGCTGGCCGGCGGCAATACGCCGCTTGCCCTGTATCGCGCGCTCGCCGAGCGCAACGCGGGCGATGCGCGCTGGCACCTCTGGTACGGCGACGAACGCTGTCTGTCGGCCGACCACGCGGAGCGCAACAGCGTCATGATCGACTCGGCCTGGCTGGCCGGGTCGCGCATTCCGCCTGATCACCGCCGGCCCATCCCGGCCGAGCGCGGCGCGCCGGAAGCGGCTGCCTTGTATGCCGGCTGGCTCGCCGGGGTGCCGGATTTCGACGTGGTGCTGCTCGGCATCGGCGAAGATGGCCATACCGCCAGCCTGTTTCCGGGGCACGACTGGGGGACGGCTGCGGACAGTCCGGACGTGCTGGCGGTTCGCGGCGCGCCGAAACCGCCGCCCGAGCGGGTGAGTCTGTCGGCGGCGCGGCTGAGCCGCAGCGCGAAGGTGTGGTTCATGGCCACCGGCGGCACCAAGCGGCATGCGCTGCGCCAGTGGGAAGCCTGCGAGGCGCTGCCGGTCGCGGCCGTGCAGGGCAAGACGGAAACCGTGGCCTGGCTCGATGCCGCGGCTTGGCCGGCGGACGACTGATTATTCGGCTGCGTCGGGCTCGGGGACGGACGACTTTTTGGGCTTGGCTGCCGCCAGCATCGCCTGGCGCGACGCCGGGGTTTCCAGGCTGATGCGGCCGAGCGTGCCGCTGCGGTAATCGGTCAGCAGGATCATCGCGGCCTTTTCCAGATCGAGTTCGCCGCCGCGCCCCTTCAGGATGCAGCCGCGCTTTTTTGCCACCGCTTCCAGCACGCCGGTCGCATCCAGCCCGTCGAGCGCGAAGCCGTAACGCATCTTCAGCAAGGCCGGATAGCGCTCGAGCAGGACGCCGGCGAGGAAGATCGCCACTTCCTCGTCGATCACCGCGTTGCGGCCGATGGCGTGGCTGGCCGCCAGCATGAAACCGTCGGCATCGTGCTCGATCTTCGGCCAGGTCATCCCCGGCGTATCGACCAGCGTCAGCCGCGGCGTCAGGTTGATGCGCTGCTGCGATTTGGTCACCGCCGGCTCGTCGCCCACGGCGGCGATCTTGCGCTTGACCCAGGTATTCATCAGCGTCGATTTGCCGACGTTGGGAATGCCCATGATCATCAGCCGCAGCGGCTTGATTGCATCGTCGCGATGCGGCGCCAGCTTCTGCGCCAGCGCCGCCAGCTTCGCCACGTCGCCCGGTTTCTTGGCCGAGATCGCCACCGCCATCACGCCGGGTTGTTTGTTGTAGTAGTCGATCCAGGCGCGCGTTGCCTCGGGGTCGGCGAGGTCGACCTTGTTCAGGAGCTTGAGGCAGGGCCGCTGCCGATGCAGGCGCAGCTCGTGGATCATCGGGTTGCTGCCGGCTTCGGGCAGGCGCGCGTCGAGCACCTCGACCACCACGTCGATCAGCGCCATCGTCTCCGCGGCCTTCTTGCGCGCGGTGGTCATGTGACCGGGGAACCACTGGATAGGCATGGCGTGTGGGTGTCAGAAAAGGACGGGGATTATCCCACCTTAACCGCCGCCGCCTCCGCTGCCCACGCCGTGCGCTGCAGCGAGCACCAGCGCATCGAAGTCGGCGGCGCTCATCAGCCCGCGCTCGGCGACGATGTCGCGCACCGGGCGGCCGGATTGCTCCGACTCCTTGGCGACTTCGGCGGCCTGGTTGTAGCCGATCCGGGTGTTGAGCAGGGTGGCGAGGGCGACACTCTGGTGGATGAAGAAGGCACACCTTTCCCGATTCACGACGATGCCCTTGAGGTTCTTCTCGGTGGCGGCGTTCATCGCGTTCGTCAGCCAGTCCATGGCATCGAACAGCGCGCTGCCCAAGGCCGGCATCATGACGTTGAGTTCCATCTGCCCGGCCTGCACCATGTACGACACGGCGGCGTCCTGCCCCAGCACCTGGAAGCAGACCTGGTTCAGCATTTCGAACATCACCGGGTTGACCTTGCCCGGCATGATCGATGACCCCGGCTGCACCGGCGGCAGCTGGATTTCGCCCAAGCCGGTGCGCGGGCCGGAGGCGAGCAGGCGCAGGTCATTGGCGATGCGGGTGAGCTCCAGCGCGAGGTTGCGGATTTCGCCGGAGAGGCGCGCAAGGTCGTGCATCGACTGCATCTGCGCGACCAGTTGGCCGACCTTGATCGGTTCACCGGTGAGTGTGGCCAGTTCGGCAGCGACGCGCGCCGGGTAGTCGGGCGAGGTATTGAGGCCGGTGCCGGCGGCCGAGCCGCCCAGCCCGATCTCGCACAGCGCCGGACGCACGGCGTCGAGCGCCGCGGCGCAGCGGGTTAGCGTCCAGGCGTAGCCGGCGAACTCCTGGCCGAGCGTGGTCGGCACCGCGTCCTGCAAATGGGTGCGGCCCGACTTCACCGTGTCCTTCTCGCGCTCGGCCAGACGGCTGAATTCGGCGGCCATGCTATGTACTGCGGCGACGAGGCCAGGCAGCTTGGCCAGCACCGCGAGGCGGATCGCGGTCGGAATGGTGTCGTTGGTCGACTGCCCCATGTTGACGTCGTCGTTGGGGTTGACCGGCTTGTACGCGCCTTTCTCGCCGCCGAGCGCGACGTTGGCGAGGTTGGCGATGACCTCGTTGCTGTTCATGTTGTGGCTGGTGCCGGCGCCGGCCTGGAAGCGGTCGACCACGAATTCGTCGCCATGCTCGCCGACGAGTATCTTCTCGCAGGCGGCGACGATGGCGTCGCGCTTTTCTGCGGAGAGCCAGCCGGGCTGGCAGTTGGCGCGCGCGGCGGCAAGCTTGATCCGTACATGCGCTAGTACGAAATCCTTATCCGGACCACGGCCGGAAATGGGAAAATTAGCCACGGCGCGCGCGGTTTGTGCGCCGTACCAGGCATCCTTGGGAACCCGGACTTCGCCGAGCGAGTCTTTCTCGGTGCGAAACTCATTCATGATGGAAAAACCCATGCAGACGTTACAAAGAGTGCGATTTTATCCGATGTGGCTGGCCGCACTCCTGCTGGCGTTGACGGCGTCGTGGGCGCAGGCCGAGGGCTTCCGGCTGACCGATACCGACGGCAAGCTGCATACGCTGGCCGGCTACAAGGGCAAATGGGTGCTGGTGAATTACTGGGCGACCTGGTGCCCGCCCTGTCTGGAGGAAATCCCCGACCTGATCGCGCTGCACGAGAACAAGAAAAACAATCTCGTCGTCATCGGCGTCGCCATGGACTATCGCAGCGCCAAACAGGTGACCGATTTTGCCGAGGGGCTGCTGGTCAGCTACCCCATCGTGCTCGGCACCGCGCAGGTGGTGAACCAGATCGGGCCGGTCCCCGGTCTGCCGACCACCTATCTTTTCAACCCGAACGGTAAAATGGTTGCCCAGCAAGTGGGGGCGGTCACCCGCGAGGCGGTGGAAAGCTACATCGCCGGCAAGAGCAGCCACGCCAGAAAATAAGCGCTCTTCTGCAAAACGAGGAACCCCATGCGCCACCTGATTATCGCGTTTGTCCTGTTGTTTGCTGCACCGGCATGGGCGGACACGCGCGATCCGGTCGACCATTTCTTCCAGCCCAAGTTCGGCGATTTCCGGGCCGAGCTCGAGGCCGCCCGACAGCAGGGCAAGAAGGGTATTTTCCTGTTCTTCGAAATGGACGAGTGCCCGTTCTGCGAGCGCATGAAAACCACCATCCTCAACCAGTCCGACGTGCAGGACGCCTACCGGGCGCTGTTCCTGCTATACCCGATCGACGTCAACGGCAATACCCAGATGACCGACTTCCAGGGCAAGCCCACCACCGAGAAGGACTTCGCTTTCGCCCATCGCGTGCGCGCGACACCGACAATGCTGTTCTTCGATCTCGACGGCAAGCTGGTCACGCGCCATACCGGGCCGACCAGGGACAAGGCCGAGTTTTTGTTGCTCGGCAAATACGTCGCCGAGGGCGCCTACGCGACCCAGCCCTTCAGCCAATACAAGCAAGGCAAATGAAGCGCGCGGCATGGGTCGCGTTGCTGGCGTGGGGGCTGTGCACGACGGCGTCGGCTGAGCAACTGACGCTGGACGAGGCGCTGGCGGCCGCGACGGCGGCGCATCCCGATCGACGGATGGCGGAGAGCGACCTGGCGCTGGCGCGTGCCGACCGCGACCAAGCGGCGAGCCGGCAGGATTTCAGCCTGTTCCTCGACGGCAGCCTGCGCAGCGGGCGGCGCCCGGACGATGGCTGGAAACCCGACAATATCGGCCGCATCGTGGCAAAGAAGCCGCTGTTCGATTTCGGCCGCAGCAGCCAGGCGATCGCGGCGGCGGACCAGGAGATCGCAGCGCGCCAGGCCGCGCTGCTCGACGTCGAAAGCCTGCGCCGCATCGACATCATGGCGCGCTACTTCGACGTGCTGCTGGCCGACCTGCAATACGCGGCCGACAACGAATTCACGGCGGTGGCCTACGTCGCCTGGGACAACGCGAAAGACCGTTTCGCAGTCGGCCAGGTCAGCCGCCCCGACCTGCTGAAGCTGGAAGCCGATTACCAGGACATCCGCGAGCGCCGCAATGCCAGCCTGCAGCGGGTTCGCAGCACGCGGCAGAAGCTTGCCCACGCCATCTACCGCCCCGACAGCATGCCGACCGAGCTGGCCGAGCCGGCGTTGCCGGACAATGCCCGGTCGCGTCCCGAATACGAGCCCCTGCTGGCCTGGGTGACGGCGAGGAATCCGCGCCTGCGAGCGCTGCAATCCCGGGTGGCGGCAGCAGATGCGCGCTTGGCGGCGATTCGCGCCGAGCGCAATCCACTGCTGGATGCCGAAGTGATCGGCGGCAGCTATAGCCGCGAGGCAATAACGCGCGACGCGCTGAGCGCCGGGCTGGTGTTCACGATTCCCCTGTATCAGGGCGGGCGCGTGGATGCACGGCTGGCACGCGAACTGGCGCTCAGGGAACGCAGCGTCGCCGAGCTGGACAAGCTCAAGCTCGACCTGGCAGATACGCTGCTCGCCACCCTGCAGGAAATCGAATGGCTGCGTGGCAGCAGCCGGACCGCCGCCGACAAACAGATCGACTATCGCGACTGGGCGCTGGAACGTGCGCGCGCGGAATACGAACTCGAACTGAAAACCAATCTGGGTACCAGCATGGCCGAGACGCAGGTGGCGCAGCTGCGCCGCAAGCAGGTGGAATACCGCCTGGCGCTGGCGCTGGCGCGGCTGCAAGCATTGTCCGGCGGCAGTCTGCCGCCCGTTGAGGGAGCACAAAAATGAATCGATGTGTGGTGGCCATGGCATGGGCCGGATGGAGTCTGGCGGGCACAGGCCCGCTGTGGGCGGCGGACGCGGTGGAACTCACCACCCGCGTGTCCGGCGTGGTCGAGGCGGTGCTGGTCAGGCCCGGTCAGCGCGTGAAGAAAGGCGCGGTGCTGCTGCGCCTCGACAAGACCGTGCTGCAGGCACGCCTCGACGAAGCGACGGCGGAACTGGCGCGTGCGCAGGCCGACGAAGCGGATGCCCAACGCGAGCTGGGGCGGGCGCAGGAGCTGTTCAAGCGCACGGTATCGTCGACCAGCGAGCTCGATGCCGCCACGCTGCGTGTCGCGCGTGCGCAGGCCGCCCTGGCGGCTGCCGCTGCGCGCCGTGTGATTGCGCAGAAAAACCTGACCGACGCCGAACTCAAGGCGCCGTTCGACGGGGTGGTGAATGCGGTGCCGGGCGGCCCCGGCACCGTGGTGGCGGCGGACTGCCAGCCGAAACCGCTGGTCATCCTGAATACGGGCCGACCCTGAGTGGGCCGCCTGGCCTGACGCCGCGCGACGGGGCAGCCCGGTGCGCTTTCGTCAGCCGCCCGCCATTCGCTTGGCGACTTCAGCTTCCATTTCCGCGGCCTGATGCGGCGAGGCGACGGCGGCGACCACCTTGCGGCACATCGGCAGGATGACGTTAAAGCTGGCCTTGTCCTGCACCTCGCTCATCTGCCGATAGGCCGGCGACTTGGTTCCCACCAGTCCGCCCATGAATTCCAGCACGTAGTCGCGAACTTCCTCCAGGCTGGCCGAAGGTGCGGCGGGCACGGCGGGGGCGGCGGCCTGCTTGCCTGACGCGACATTCTGTGCGCCGGCCCTGTTGCGCAAGCCCTGGATGAATCCGCTTTGCAGCAGATCGTTCACCATCGTTTCCAGTTCGGCGCAGTTGGGCAACTTGCTGCGCAGTTCGCCAAACGAAATCCCCTGTCCGATGCTGAACAGGATTTGCCGATGTTTGGGCCGCAGGGTGTGGCCGAGGTTGAAAATTTCTTCCTGTCCCTTCACCGTGCGGGACAATTGCATCGCCATGTCCATGGTCGCCTCCATTGTTGTTTCCAGGTGAATCGCCTGTGCCAAGCATCCAGCATGGCCTGTGCCAAAACCGGTGCGAAACGATGAACCCTTGATCGGCAAGGCCTGTAAGCCGATTGGTCAAATGGATTCGATTGGCGAGACCCGATAAAAATGTCGAATGCGTGACGGCCGGTCGAAATTTCGCCAAGGCTACAACGGGGAAGAACTACAACGGGGAAGAATCAGGGGCGCATGCCCGATTGCCGGGCGTCGGCGACGCAAATTTAACTGCGCGAGGCGGAGGTGGGCTGGTTGTCGGCCGATCGGGTGCCGGGGAGGTAATCCCAGTGGCGTTTCCAGGCGCCGACGACGAGATTGGGATATTCCGGGCGTCCCAGGCTGCCGTTATAGCGTCCCAGCGCACGATACAAGTCGCCGTGTTCGATGTCGATGTAATGGCGCAGGACTACCGCGCCGTATCTCAGATTGGTGCGAAGCTGAAACAGGTTGTGGTCGGGGCTGCCGATGGTCTTGACCCAGAACGGCATCACTTGCGTATAGCCGCGCGCGCCCACCGGCGACACGGCATATTTGTGGAAACCGCTTTCGACCTGAATGAGCCCGAGCATCAGCTGCGGATCGACGCCGGCGCGCGAGGCCTCCCAGTGCAGGGTGGTCAGGAATTCGAGCCGTTCGGTCTCGTCGGGCATGTGCTTGGCGAGCCGGCGCGACATGTCCTTGAGCCAGGCCGCTTCGTCGGCCGGATTGCGGAACGCCGTGCGGGCCACCGCGGTGTCGGCCAGCGCACGCTGCAGCGACGCACGCATATTGGCCGACATCGCTTCTTCAAGCTGGCCGCCCGCATAGGCGGACGGCGCCAGCAGAAGCGCAGCGATCAAGAGGCCGATGTGCGTCGTCTTGTTCATCTCAGCGTTCCAATACTCCTGTCAAAAACGCCGTTGCATCGGCGAGCGCGATTTTTTGCGCTTCGCCGCTCCGGCCGGATTCGGCGCGGCGCGGCTGGTATTCGACGATGCCGTCCTTCAGTCCGCGCTCGCCCACGGTGACGCGGTGCGGAATGCCGATCAGCTCGGCGTCGGCGAACATCACGCCAGGGCGTTCGTCGCGGTCGTCCAGCAGCACGTCGAACCCGGCGCCGGTCAACTCAGCATACATCCGATCGGCGGCGGTTTTAACCATCGCGCTCTTGCCGTAGCCGATGGCCACAATCACCAGCAAGAAAGGTGCCATCGTCGCCGGCCAGATGATGCCGCGCTCGTCGTGGTGCTGCTCGATGGCGGACGCCACGATGCGCGAGACGCCGATGCCGTAGCAGCCCATTTCCATCGCCTGTGCGCGGCCCGCTTCGTCGAGATAGGTGGCGTTCATCGCCTGCGAATACTTGCTGCCGAGCTGGAACACGTGGCCGACCTCGATGCCGCGGCACAGTTGGAGTGTGCCGCGGCCGTCGGGGCAGGGATCGCCCGCCTCGACGTTGCGCAGGTCGGCCACTCCAGGTTCCGCCAGGTCGCGGCCGAAATTGACGCCGGTGAAATGCTGGCCGTCAACGTTGGCCCCGCAGGCAAAATCGCTCATCGCGGCCACCGCGCGGTCGGCGATTACCGGTATCGTCAGGCCCACCGGGCCGACCGAACCGGGACTGGCGCCGGTGGCGGCGCGTACGTCGGCTTCGCTGGCGAAGGCGAAGGGCGACTTCACGCCGGCCACCTTTTCCGTCTTGATTTCGTTCAGCGTGTGGTCGCCGCGCAGCAGCAGCGCCACCGGACCGGTATCGCCTTCCACTATGAGTGTTTTAACGGTCCGATTGGCGTGCAGCTTGAGGAAGGCGGCGACCTCGTCGATGCTCTTCATGCCGGGCGTGGCCGCCGTCTGCATGGTCTGCGTCGCTGCGGCGCGCGGCATGACGGGGGCGACGGCTTCGGCCAGTTCGATGTTGGCGGCGTAATCGGAATCCGGGCAGTAGGCGATGAGGTCCTCGCCGGAATCGGCCAGCACGTGGAATTCGTGCGAGGCCGAGCCGCCGATGGCGCCGGTATCCGCCGCGACGGCGCGGAACGTCAGGCCCAGGCGAGAGAAAATCCGGGTGTAGGCGTCGTACATCGTCTGGTAAGTGGCGGCGAGGCTGTCCTTGCTGGCGTGGAAGGAATAGGCGTCCTTCATCAGGAATTCGCGCGCGCGCATGACGCCGAAACGCGGGCGGATTTCGTCGCGGAACTTCATCTGGATCTGGTAGAAATTCAGCGGCAACTGGCGGTAACTCTTGATCTCGCGACGCGCGACGTCGGTGATGACTTCCTCGTGAGTGGGGCCGAAACAGAAATCGCGCTGGTGGCGATCCTTGATTTTCAGCATCTGCGGGCCGAACACCGCCCAGCGTCCGGTTTCTTCCCACAGTTCGGCCGGCTGCACCGCCGGCATCAAAAGTTCGATCGCGCCGGCGCGGTTCATTTCCTCGCGCACCACCGCCTCGACCCGGCGCAGCACGCGCAATCCCAGCGGCATCCAGGTATACAGGCCCGAGCCCAGACGCTTGATGAGGCCGGCGCGCAGCATGAGCTTGTGACTGACGAGTTCGGCTTCGGACGGGGCTTCCTTGGTGGTGGAAATGAAGAACTGGGTGGCGCGCATGGTGGGACAATCAAGACGAAAACGCGCATTTTAACGTGCGGGCGTGTAATCTCTCGCGCTCGATTTTGGGACGGAATGGCATGCGCTTGAAGTTTGGGAAACGCCGGGCAGCGGACGACGGGCTGGAAGTGACCGAGGAGCGCGGCATGCGCGTGCTGCATCTGGGCAGCCAGGCGATCCAGAGCGCGATGCGGGTGAGCCGGCCGTGGGACCTGGAACTCGCCTACACGCGCGCGATGATGGGCTTCCTGATGTTCAACCCCCTGCCGCAGGAGGTGCTGATGATCGGCCTGGGCGGCGGCTCGCTCGCCAAGTTCATCCGCAGGCAGCGCCCGCAGACGCGCATCACAGCAGTGGAAATCGATCCTCGGGTGATCGCTGCCGCGCGGGCGCACTTCGAACTGCCGCCGGACGATGCGACGCTCCGTGTGGTCGAGGCCGATGGCGCCCTCTATGTACGCCAGCATCCCGGCAGCGCCGACGTCATCCTGCTCGACGGGTTCGACGCGGGCAATCAGGTGGAGGCGCTGGCGACGCAGACGTTTTATGCGGCCTGCCGGCGTGCGCTCAAGCCGGGCGGGGTGCTGGTGGTGAATCTGTGGGGGCGCGACAGTGAGTTCGCCGAGTATTTGGCGCGCCTGACGCGGGCGTTCGACGGCGAGGTTGGCTGGATCTCGGTGCAGTACAAGACCACTTCTTCTTCCAGTTCCCGGAACATG
>DASVPF010000082.1:0-1572 GCA_036382965.1 Thiobacillus sp. | reverse complement strand
CGATGGGGCCATGGTCGAGCTGAGCAGTGACGAAATGAACGGTGCAGCCATGGATCTTCACCCCCTCTTCCAGCGCGCGCTCGTGCGTTTTCAGCCCCGGGAACATCGGCAGCAGCGAGGGGTGGATGTTGAGTAGCCGGTCCTCGAAGCGCGCGATGAATGCAGTGCTGAGGATGCGCATGTAGCCTGCCAATACAACCAAATCCGGCCGGTGACGGTCAATCTCGTCGGCCAGCAGGGCATCGAAGGCCTCGCGATCAGGGTGAACGGAATGGTCGAGCACGACGGTGGGGATGCCGCGCTCACGCGCGTAGTCCAGCCCCCCCGACTGCGGGCGGGTGCTGATGACGGCGACAATCTCGATCGGCAACTGCGCCTCGGCGATCGCGCGGAAATTGCTGCCGCGCCCGGACAGCAGCACGACGACGCGGCAGGTCACGAATACAGCACCTGCTCCGCACCGTCGGGACGGGCGACGATTTCGCCGATCTGCCACACCGTTTCGCCGCTTGCCCGCAACTGCGCCAGCGCCGCGGCCGCATCGCTTGCGGCGACGACCACGCACATGCCGATGCCGCAGTTGAAGGTGCGCAGCATTTCGGCCGGCTCGACGTTGCCGGCCTGCTGCAGCCAGTCGAACAGCGGCGGACGCGTCCACGAATTTTGGTCGATACGCGCAGCGACGTTATCCGGCAGGCAACGCGGCAGGTTGCCGGTGATGCCGCCCCCGGTGATGTGCGCCATGCCTTTCACGTCGAGCTTCTGCATCAGCGCCAGCAGCGGCTTGACGTAGATGCGCGTCGGCGCCATCACCGCGTCGGCGAACGGGCGGCCATGGAAATCGGATTTGAGGCCGATGTGGCTCATATCGATCAGCTTGCGGATCAGCGAATAGCCGTTGGAGTGCGCACCGCTTGACGCCAGCCCCAGCACCACGTCGCCCGCGACGATGGACTGGCCGCCGATGACCCTGGACTTTTCCACCACGCCGACCGCGAAGCCGGCCAGATCGTATTCGCCCTCGGCGTACATGCCGGGCATCTCGGCGGTTTCGCCGCCGATCAGCGCGCAGCCCGCCTGTTCGCAGCCGCTGGCGATGCCGGCGATCACAGCTTCGGCGGTGTCGAGGGTGAGCTTGCCGCAGGCGAAGTAGTCGAGAAAGAACAGCGGCTCGGCGCCCTGCACCAGGATGTCGTTGACGCTCATGGCGACCAGGTCGATGCCGACGCTGTCGTGGCGGTTGAGCTCGAACGCCAGTTTCAGTTTCGTCCCGACGCCGTCGGTGCCGGAGACCAGCACCGGCTCCTTGTATTTCTTGGAAATCTCGATCAGCGCGCCGAAGCCGCCGATGCCGGCCAGCACTTCGGGACGCATGGTGCGCCTGGCCAGCGGCTTGATGCGCTCGACCAGCGCATCGCCCGCGTCGATATCGACCCCGGCATCTTTATAGGAAATGGAAGACAACGCAGACTCCAGAAGCAAAAAAGTGCGTTATTTTACCGCCTATGCACACGATCCGGCCGCTCAACGTTCCCTGGTTTGCCCTCGCCGCGCTGCTCGTCACGGGCGCGC
>DASVPF010000081.1:0-3111 GCA_036382965.1 Thiobacillus sp. | reverse complement strand
GGGGCCAAGCTGATGTGCGCCACGTGCCACAACGGCGTCAACAAGCCGCTGTACGGGCAGGCGATGGCGAAGGACTACCCGGCGCTCTTCCCCGGCGGCATGGGGAGCGCGACGGGCCCGGCGCCCACCGCCGACACGACGGGTGCCGCGGCGCCGACGGCGGCCGTTGCGCCGGCGAACGTCACGACACCGGCGACCACGACGGCGAAGGCTCCCGCGGTCGCACCGAAGCAGGCGCCGGTCGCGGCACCGACCACGCCGCCAGCCGCCGGCAACCCGAACCAGCCCATCGGTGCGATGGGTGGACGCGGGCGCGGACGACCTGTGCAGCCAGTTCGACACCGGCGGCGGGCGCAAGGGCGCTGCCGGCATCAATCACTTGCCGGAGTCCGAACTGGGCCGGTTTATTGCTACGTTTTTCAAGGTTTTTGGCTAATGCGGTCTTTTCCCGGAGCTGAATGGTGAACCAACTGATCGCGCCCTATGGCGAAACGCTCGTCAACCTCATCGACCCGGCAAAGAGCGAGGCATTGAAGCAGGAGGCGCTGAGCCTGCCCTCGCTCGACCTCGACTGGCGGCAGCAGTGCGAACTCGAAATGCTGATGACCGGCGCCTATTCGCCGCTCACCGGTTTCATGACGCGCGCGCAATGTGCGTGCGTCGAGACGGATCGCCAACTGGACGATGGCCGCTTCTGGCCGTTGCCGATCACGCTCGCCAGTCGCCAGACGACGGCTGCCGACCTGAAGCCCGGCGACCGCGTGGCGCTGCGCGATGGCGAAGGCTTCATGCTTGCCGTGCTGACCGTCAGCGACACGTGGAACGAGCATGAAACCTGGTATGTTGGCGGGGCGGTTGAAGGCGCGGCGCTGCCGCCGCACCCCGATTTTTCCGGCTTGCGCGCTACCCCGGCCGAGCTGCGTGAACTATTTGCCCGCCGCGGCTGGCGTCGCGTCGTGGCCTGGCAGGCACGCCAGCCGATGCACCGCGCACAGTTCGAGTTCTGCCTGAAAAGCGCGATCGAAAACGAGGCCAATCTGCTGCTGCATCCGCAGGTGGGGGGCGACATCACCGATGCGCCGGGGTATTTTGGCCTGGTGCGCAGCTTTCTTGCCATCCGCGAACGCTTCCCTGCCGCCTCCACCCAGCTCTCGCTGCTGCCGGCGCCGCCGCGCGAAGCCAGCGTGCGCGCATTGCTGCTGCGTGCCATTGTTGCGCGCAATTACGGCTGCGGCGTGTTGATTGCGGGCGGCGAGCACCAGTCCGATGGCGATTGCCGCCGCGGCGAAGACCTGGCCCAGACCCATGCCGACCTGCTGGTGAGCGAACTCGCCGACAGAATCGGCATGCGCCTCATCGCCTATCCGCGCATGGTGTACGTGGAAGACCGTGCCGAGCATCTGCCCGAATCCGAGGCGCCCGCCGGCGCGCGCCTGCTTACGCTCAGCGGCGAGGAATTCCGGCGCCGCATGCAGGCCGGGCTGAAGATTCCCGACTGGTACAGCTTCCCCGAAGTGCTCGCCGAATTGCACCGGCAGAGCCCGCCGCGCGAACGTCAGGGATTCACCGTCTTTTTTACCGGCCTCTCCGGCGCGGGCAAGTCCACCCTGGCGCGCGCGCTGGCCGCGCGCCTGATGGAAATGGGCGGGCGCTGCGTCACCCTGCTCGACGGCGACATCGTGCGCCGTCATCTGTCCTCGGAACTGGGATTCTCCAAAGCGCACCGCGACATCAATGTGCGGCGCATCGGCTTCGTCGCATCCGAGATCACGAAAAATCGCGGCATCGCCATTTGCGCGCCGATTGCGCCTTATCGCCAGACCCGTCGCGACGTGCGCGCCATGATCGAAGCGGTCGGCGGGTTTGTCGAAATCCACGTCGCCACGCCGATCGAGACCTGCGAAGGCCGCGACCGCAAAGGCCTGTACGCCAAGGCACGGGCAGGACTCATCCCGGAATTCACCGGTGTCTCCGATCCCTACGAAGTGCCGGAACAGCCGGAACTGGCGATCGACACCACCAGCCTGGGCATCGACGAAGCGGTGCAGCAAATTCTGCTCAAGCTCGAGCACGAAGGCTACCTGCGCTGAGCGGTGCAAGCGGGAAGCAGACCCGTCAGAGGTGCGGCGAGTGGTGCGGCGAGGGTACGTGCTGGGTGTGTGCAGCCGCTTGGTGGTGAAGCGCGTGATGCGGGCCGATCTCGGGCAGTGGGTGCCGAACCCACTGCGGCAGCAATGAGCCCGTGATCATGCCGAGCAGGGACATGATCAAACCGGCAAACTGGGCCGGGATGAATGGATCCTCCGGACCACCGATGAGGATAGTCAGCCAGGTGGACAGACCCAGGAAGATGGACAAGAGCGCCCCCTGGTTGGTCGCGCGCTTCCAGTAAACGCCAAAAACCAGAGGGGAAAAAGCCATGACCAGGGTGATCTGATAGGCGTTTTCCACCATTTTGAAGATGCTCGCCTTCGAATTGATGGCATATAGCGTGACCAGTACGGTGAAACACAGGGTCACGATGCGCATGGTCTTGAGCAGTTTGCGGTCCGACATCTCGCCCAGCATCGGCTTCAGCAGGTTCTCGGTGAACGTGACCGAAGGCGCCAGCAGGGTGGCCGACGCACAGCTCTTGATGGCCGAGAGCAGCGCGCCGAAGAACATGACCTGGGCAAAGAGCGGCGCATGGTCGATGACCAGACGGGGCAGGATCATTTGCGGATCCTCGCCGATCAGGCGCTTGACCATGGCGGGATCGATGAGCGTCGCCGAGTAGGCGAGAAACATCGGCACGAAGGCGAACAGGAAATATAGGCCCCCGCCCAGCACCGAGCCCCACACGGCGATCTTCTCCGTCTTCGCCGACTGGACGCGCTGGAACACGTCCTGCTGCGGGATGGAGCCGAGCATCATGGTGATCCAGGCAGCGGTAAAGCCGATTACCTCCTTGAGATCGAGCGTCGGCCAGAAGTCGAACTTGCCGGCCTGTGCGGCGTGACTGACCACGACACCGACACCCCCCACCATGCCGCTCACCTCGCCGCCGATCCACAGCATCCCCAGCATGATCACGATCATCTGCAGGAAGTCGGTGATGGCCACGGCCCACAT
>DASVPF010000080.1:0-6050 GCA_036382965.1 Thiobacillus sp. | reverse complement strand
CATGAGGGTGGAGAGATTGATTTCGGTGCGCGCGCCGCTCAGGGTCGCGATCACGACCAGCCGGCCGCGCACGTTGAGCAGCTCCAGGTTGCGGGCCTTACATCGTGCCGCACGCGCTCACGGTATGGGACGCCGCCTCGCCGCCATCCACCCTGGGGTTCGTCCTCGCGGGCGTGGCGGTTTTGATGCCGTTCGTGCTGGGCTATACGTTGCACACCTACAGGCTGTTCCGGGGGAAGACGTCAGTTGAGGATTCGGTTGCCGTGGCAAAGTAACTTTCTTCTCGTCTATAGTGAACGGTCTCAACCGTATCGATTCGCTCTATCCTCCCATTCGACCCATCTGGCGGCAGCCGCCAAGGAGATGCCGATGAACGCACACCCATTGCTTCAGCTCGTCGAGCAGGGGCAAAGCTACTGGCTGGACAATCTGACTCGCGGCAAGATCGCCAGCGGCGAGATCGCGCGTCGCGCCCGCGAAGAAGGCCTGCGCGGCATCACCTCGAACCCGGCGATTTTCTACAAGGCGATCAGCGGCAGCCACGACTACGACGCGCAGATCCGCGATGCGTTTGCCGCCGGCCGCTCGGCGGCGGAGATTCACGAGGACGTGATGGTGACGGACGTGCGCGACGCCTGCGACGCGCTGCAACCGGTCTACGCGCAGAGCGACGGCCGTGACGGCTTCGTCAGCCTGGAGGTGTCGCCGCATCTGGCCCACGACACCCAGGCCAGCATCGAGGAGGCGCGGCGCCTGCACGCGGCGGTGGCGCGGCCGAACCTGTTCATCAAGATTCCGGGCACGGTGGCCGGCGTCGCGGCGGTCGAGCAGTGCCTGTTCGAAGGCATCAATATCAACATCACGCTGCTGTTCTCCGTGCCGCGCTACGAAGCCGTGGCCGAAGCCTGGCTGCGGGCGCTGGAGCGCCGCAGCGAAGCCGGCATGCCGGTGGCCGGCGTGGCCTCGGTGGCGAGCTTCTTTCTTAGCCGCATCGACACGCTGGTGGATGCGTTGCTGGCGCATCGTTTCGACACCCGTGACGACGCGCTGGCCAGACAGCTGCTGGGCAAGACTGCCATCGCCAATGCCAAACTCGCTTACCAGAGCTTCAAGCGTCTCGTGGCAGGCGAGCGCTGGAAAAAACTGGAGGCGCAGGGCGCGCAGGTGCAGCGTCTGCTGTGGGCCAGCACCAGCACCAAGAATCCGGACTACCGCGACGTGATGTACGTCGAGCCGCTGATCGGGCCGCATACCGTCAACACGCTGCCGGACGAGACCATCGTGGCGTTTGCCGATCACGGTCGTGTCGCCGCGACACTGGAAGACGGCGTCGACGAAGCGCGGCGGACGATGGAATCGCTCGACGCGCTCGGCATCGACTTCGCCCAGGTCGCCACGCAACTGGAAAACGAAGGCGTGCAGAAGTTCATCGACCCTTACGATGACTTCACCCGGCTGCTGCAGCAAAAAAGCGGCCAACTGCGGCAACGCGCGGGCACGGAACAGCTTGCGGACGCGGCGCGCACGCTGCGGCGGCTGGTCCTGCGCATGACCACCGCGGCCGGCTCGGGCCACCCCACCTCGTGCCTGTCGTGCGCCGAGATTGTGGCGGCCCTGTTCTTTCACGACATGCGCTGGGATCCGGCGGATTCGCAGGCGCGCAATGTGGATCGCTTCGTCCTGTCGAAGGGCCATGCCGCGCCCATCCTGTGGGCGGCGCTGTCCGCGGCCGGCGCCCTCTCCGAAGACCCCATGAGCCTGCGCCGCATCGACAGCACGCTGGAAGGCCACCCCACGCCGGCCAATCCCTGGATCAAAGTGGCGACCGGTTCGCTGGGGCAGGGCTTGCCCGCGGCCAACGGCATGGCGCTCGCCAACCGGCTCGACGGCATCGATGCGCGGGTCTATTGCCTGCTCGGCGACGGCGAATGTTCCGAAGGCTCGGTGTGGGAGGCGGCGCAGTTCGCGTCGCTCAACCGGCTCGCGAATCTCGTCGCGATTGTCGACGTCAACGGCCTGGGCCAGTCGGGGCCCGCGCCCTACGGCCGCGATACGTCCGTTCTGGCGCGCCGTTTCGAATCTTTCGGCTGGCGCGCCATCGAGATCGACGGCCACGACCTGGACGCAGTGCTGGACGCGCTGGAGCGCGCGCACGAGAGCGGGCCGACGGCCATTATTGCCCGCACTGTGAAAGGCAAGGGCGTGTCGTTTCTCGAGGGCGCCGAAGGCTGGCACGGCAAGGCGGTCGAGCCGGCGCGGCTGCAGCAGGCGCTGGACGAGGTCGGCGAGGTGCAGGCTCAGCCCACGGTCGCGCCGCGACGAGTCGGCAAATTCGATACGACGATTCCGGACACAACGGGCCGCATCGAAACGGACTACGCGCGCGGCGCCGAAGTGGCCACCCGCGAAGCCTACGGCCATGCATTGGCGAAGCTGGGCGCGCTGAATCCGGACGTCGTGGCGCTCGACGGCGACGTGAAGAATTCCACCCGTTCCGAATTCTTCGCCGACGCGTTTCCAGACCGCTTCTTCGAGTCCTGGATCGCGGAACAGAACATGGTGGGCACCGCCCTCGGTTTGGCCGCGTGCGGAAAAATTCCCTTCGTCTCGACCTTCTCCTGCTTTCTGTCGCGCGCCTACGACTTCATCCGCATGGCCGGTCACAGCCGACCGCGGCACCTGGTTTTTTGCGGCAGCCACGCGGGGGTCTCCATCGGCGAAGACGGGCCGTCGCAGATGGGGCTGGAGGATCTGGCCATGTTCCGCGCGCTGGGGCACAGCACGGTGCTGTATCCCTGCGACGCGGTGAGCACCGAGCGCCTGGCCGAGCAGGCGGCGCGCAGCGACGGCATCGTCTATCTGCGCACCACGCGCGGCAAGACGCCGGTCATCTACGGCAACGACGAGACCTTCCCGGTCGGCGGCAGCAAGGTGCTGCGCGCTTCCGGCAACGACCAGTGCACGGTGATCGCGGCCGGCGTGACGGTACACGAGGCGCTCGCCGCCCACGAGGTCCTGAAAAACCTGGGCATCCCCTTGCGCGTGATCGACGCCTACTCGGTCAAGCCGCTGGATGTCGCGACGCTGGTCAGGGCCTCCGCGGAGACCCGCGGCCTCCTGGTGGTGGAAGACCACTGGGCCGACGGCGGCCTCGGCGACGCCGTGGCGCGTGCCCACGACTGGCCGGTTCCCCTGCGCTTTCTGGCGGTCGGCAGCGAGCCCCGTTCCGGCCCGCCGCAGGCGCTGCTCGAGCGTCACGGGATTTCCCGCCATGCCATCGTGGAACAGGTTCTTGCCCTGGTGAACCACCCCGATGCGAGACGATTGCGGGCCTAGCAACGAACTCTGATTGGTCGGCGAACTGTGTCGCCGACCGGCGACAGGACTGAACTGTCATCTTCTATCTGCAATCCTATAATTCATTTCATTCAAGTGGCCCGCGCTTGTGGCGCAGGCCGAAGGGCAGGGACAGTCAAGACACAAGAAAAAATGTGGGCTGCCTGGCAGGCGATTCTTGCCGGCAGTCGGATTCGTATTCAACCTATGAAGGAGGGTGAAAAGATGACGACACATTCCTTATTGTTCGGTGAACGTTCTCTCACCACGGTGGCGGCACTGTTCGGCCAGGCTCAGGAGGCGCGGGATGCCGCGGAGCACGTCGTGAAGGACGCGCGGCTTCCTGAGACACAGGTCAAGGTCGTGGGCCCCGGCGATCCGGTCATGGAGCGCAAGCTGGAGCCGGAAGAACCGGGGATCGTCCATACCCTGATCCGATCCCATACCGCGCTGGGCATCGCGGGCCTGATCGTGGGCATCCTGATCGCCGGCGCGCTCATTCTCGGCGGAGTGGGATGGGCAGTGGCCAGCCCGTACTACACCGTCGGCGTGGCTGCGGTCTTCTTCGCGGTCGGCGGCATGATGCTGGGCGGGCTGGTCAGCATCCGGCCCGATCGCACCCTGCTCGACACCACCGTGGAAACCGCCGTCCAGGAAGGCCGCTGGGCTGTGGTCGTGCATCCGGTCAATCATCGCGAGGAAGAACGCGCCCGGGACGTGCTGGAGCATACGACCGGCGAGGTGGTGCATACGCTCTGAGGATCACTGATTCCCGCGGCATCCGTTTTTCTTAGGGCTTCGAAGAATCGGCCATGGTTCGTGGGAACGCGCTGAATAAGCTGTCATTGCGAGAAGCGCAGCGACGCGGCATACGATTCCACACGTGCTTCAGCACGTAATGGATCGGAGTCCTTTAGGGCAATCCAGAATGCCAGCGGAATGAACGAACGCTGGATCGCCACGGCCCGATGGGCCTCGCGATGACGTCCGGAGCGTTTTGAGGAGGCAGCACACAAGCGCTGCCGCTGAGCCATGAGCATGCTGCTTGAGGGAAAAAACTGCTGGCGCCGGGTTCGCGCGGAGCGTGCCGCGTTCCTGATCGACGGCGCGGCGTACTTCGATACCTTCGCACGGGCGGCATTGCGCGCGCGCCACTCGATCCTGATCGTGGGCTGCGATTTCAACAGCCGCACCCGGTTGTGGCACGACGATCCGCCACCGGGTGTGCCGGTCGTACTCGGGGATTTCCTCGATTTTCTGGTCAAGCGCCAGCGCGGCCTGCGCATCCACATCCTCGACTGGGACTTCCCCATGATTTACGCCATGGACCGGGAGACCCCGCCGATTTTCGGGCTGGGCTGGCAGCCGCGGCATCGTATCCATCTCCGCTTCGACCGCAATTTTCCGACCGGTGCCTCGCAGCACCAGAAGATCGTCGTCATCGACGACGCCATGGCGTTTGTCGGCGGCGCCGATCTGACGGCAGACCGCTGGGACACGCCGGCGCACCGGGCCGACGATCCGCGCCGGATGCGGAATGGGGTGCCTTACCCACCGGTGCACGACGTGATGATGGCAGTCGACGGCGAAGCCGCCCGTGCGCTGGGAGAACTGGCGCGCGAACGCTGGCGGCGCGGCACCGGCGAAACGCTGGCCGCGGTGGGGACGGGCGGCGATCCCTGGCCGGAAGAACAGGTGCCGGATCTGCACGCCGTGACGCTTGGCCTCTCGCGTACCGAACCCGCCTACGACGGCCGGCCCGCGGTACGCGAAGTGGAAACGCTGTACGTCGACATGCTGTCGGCGGCGAGGCGCCTGATCTATATCGAGAACCAGTATTTCACCTCCGCGCGGGTCGGCGAAACGCTCGAAGCGCGGCTGCAGCAGGCGGACTGCCCGGAGATCGTTCTGGTGCTGCGCCACGCCCCGGACGGCTGGCTGGAGGGGCCGACCATGGGGGCATTGCGGGCACTGCTGCTCGAACGGCTGCGCCAGGCCGACCGCTTCGGCCGCCTGCACATCTATTACCCGGTGGTGCCGGATCTGGGGAATCGCTGCATCAACCTGCATGCCAAGCTGTGCATCGTGGACGACGAGCTGGCCCGCGTGGGATCCGCCAACCTCAACAACCGTTCGATGGGACTCGACACGGAGTGCGACGTCACCGTCGAGGCCGACGGCGTGGACGCGGTCCGGCGCGCGATTGCGGATTTTCGCAACCGCCTGCTGGCGGAGCACCTCGACGTCAGTCCGCAGCAGGTGGCGGCCGCGCTGGCGCGGGAAGGATCGGCGGCGGCGGCGATTGCCGCGCTCGCCCACGGCGCGCGCCGGCTGATGCCGCTCACGGGGCCAGACGAATGGTCCACGTCGCTGTCGCCCATCGCCGAGCTGGTGGACAGCGAGTGCCCGGTCTCGGCGGAACAGCTCATCACCCAGTTCGCACCCGACGTCGACGCCGTCAAGTCCGGCCACCCCCTGGCCGGATTGCTGCTGATCCTGGTGCTGGTCGGCGGGCTGTTCGCCGCATGGCGCTGGACGCCGCTTTCCGTCTACCTCACCCCGCAGGCGGTCGCGGGCTGGGCGGCCCGCCTGGCCCGCGAAAAAACCGGGCCGTTCATTGTCATCGCGGGCTAAGTGAATAGCATTGCTGCTAATTAGCATGGCGCGGCGCTTTCCCGTTCGTGGCGAGACGTCGGCGCAGCCACCCGCGCAAG
>DASVPF010000079.1:0-2025 GCA_036382965.1 Thiobacillus sp. | reverse complement strand
GGGGGCTTGCGATGACCGATATCCTGCCGGCGATCGAGACCGGCCAGATCAAGGGCCTGTGGCTGGTGGCGACCAACCCGATGACCTCGATGCCGAATACGCCGCGCATCCGCAAGACGCTGGAGAAGCTTGAATTCCTGGTGGTGCAGGATGCCTACCGCGACGTCGAGACCAACGAATACAGCCACGTCTATCTGCCCGCCGCGGTGTGGGCGGAGAAGGAGGGCGTGTTCACCAACACCGAGCGCCGCGTCAACCTGGTGCGCAACGTGCAGAAGCCCCACGGCGACAGCAAGCCCGATTTCTGGATCTTCAACCAGATCGCCAAACGCTTCGCCGGCGAGCGCAAGATTCCGCCCTTCCCGGAAACGACCGAGGGTGCGTTCGAGGAAATGAAGGCCTTGTCGAAGGGCCGCATGCTCGATTATTCCGGCATGAGCTACGCCATGCTGGAGGCGCAGAAAGGCGTGCAGTGGCCGTGTACCGAAAACGCTGCGACCGGCACGCAACGGCTCTACGCCGACGGCCGGTTCCAGCACGACGACGGCCGCGCCAAATTGATTCCGCTGCCCTACGTCGAGAACAATGAAGTGCCGTGCGAGGACTATCCGTTCTGGCTCAATTCGGGACGCGTGGTCGAGCATTTCCACACCCGTACGAGGACGGGAAAAATGGGCAACCTCAACAAGTTCAGCCCGACGCCCTACATGGAAATGAACCCCGACGCCGGCAAGACGCTCGGCATCCGTCACGGCAGCTACGCGCGGCTCACCACGCGGCGCGGCGATGCGGTGGTGATGGTGCAGCTCACCGAGCGCGTCCCGCGCGACATGGTGTTCATCCCCTTCCATTTCCACGAGTGCGTGAACCGCCTGACGCTGGGCCTGCTCGACCCGCATTCGCGCCAGCCGGCGTACAAGCAGTGCGCGGTCAGGATCGAGCCGGCGCCCGACCAGCGCGCCGCCGCCCTGCGCAACGTCGCCGCGCGCGCCTATTAACGAGATCGCAGACATGTTCCAGATTCGTACCGAAGAGCGGCCGTATGCTTTCCTGCCCGACACGGCGCACCCAGAGACCAACCGCTACGGCAAACCGATCGAACTGGTCGACACCGCCGATCCGCTCGCCGGCAAGAGCCTCAGGATCAACGGCGACCACGGCATCGGCGACAACCCCAACCGCTACAAGCAGCACGGCTTCTACTTCAACGCCGACAACTGCATCTCCTGCCACGCCTGCGAAGCGGCGTGTTCGGAGAAAAACAACCTGCCTGCGCACATCGCCTTCCGTTCGGTCGGCTATCTGGAAGGCGGCAGCTTTCCGTCGTCGACGCGCATGAACATCTCGATGGCGTGCAACCACTGCGACGACCCGGTCTGCCTCAAGGGCTGTCCGACGCGCGCCTACACCAAGTTCGCCGAATACGGCGCGGTGCTGCAGGATCCCGACATCTGCTTCGGCTGCGGCTACTGCACCTGGGTCTGTCCCTACAACGCGCCGCAGCTCGACCCGGTGGCGGGGCACGTATCCAAGTGCAACATGTGCGTCGACCGTCTCGAAGTCGGACTGAAGCCGGCCTGCGCCTCGGCATGCCTTGCAGGTGCCTTGGATTTCGGCGTGATCGAGACCACACCGCAACATCGCGAACAACTGGAAGCACAGATTCCCGGATTCCCCTCGCCCGAGATCACCCATCCCAACATCCGCTTCCAGCAGGCGAAGAGCCTGCCGCGCGAGATGCGCCGCACCGACTCCACCCCGCTGCGTTACGAACGCGACGACGCGGGCAAGACCTATCGCCCCAAGGTGGCGGAAGACGGCCGCCCGCGCGCGTGGAACCTGAAGAAACTGCGCTCGCGCGAAGACCCGCTGGTGGTATTTACCCTGGTGTCGCAGGCTGTGGTGGGCGCCTTCCTGCTGCTGTTCCTCGGCGCGAAACTGGGGATGGCGGCGCTCATGCCCGCCGCGCACCCGGCGCTTCACGCCACGCTGCTGATCGGCATGCTGGGCATCGAAACCGTGGCG
>DASVPF010000078.1:0-3515 GCA_036382965.1 Thiobacillus sp. | reverse complement strand
TTCGCCGACTGGGGCATCCCGGCGGCGATCGTCACCAAATATCTGGCCGAACACGGCGTCATCGTGGAAAAGACGGGGCTGTATTCCTTCTTCATCATGTTCACCATCGGCATCACCAAGGGCCGCTGGAACACCCTGGTGACCGCGCTGCAGCAGTTCAAGGCCGATTACGACGAGAACCAGCCGCTGTGGCGCGTGCTGCCCGAATTCATCGAAAAGCACCCGCGCTACGAAAAAACCGGGCTCAAGGAATTGTGCGACCAGATCCATGCCATCTACAAGGCCAACGACGTGGCGCGGCTGACCACCGAAATGTATCTGTCGGAAATGGCGCCGGCGATGAAGCCGGCCGACGCTTTCTCCAAAATGGCGCACCGCGAAATCGAACGCGTCGAGATCGACAAACTCGAAGGCCGCATCACCGCCATGCTGGTGACGCCCTATCCCCCCGGCATTCCCCTGCTGATTCCGGGCGAGCGCTTCAATGCCACCATCGTGCGCTACCTGCAGTTCACCCGCGAATTCAACGAAAAATTCCCCGGCTTCGAGACCGACGTGCACGGCCTGGTCGAGGACGTGGTCGACGGCCGCGCGCGCTATTACGTCGACTGCGTGATCTGAACCGGTGGGCCGCGCATGGCGCGCGGCTTGATTTGCCAGTCAAAAAGCGTATGATTTGCAGTCCCCGCTTTGCCGGGGATTGTTTTTTTGACTTGACCTTGGCTGTTTTAAACCTTGCTCCACCGCACCGCAGCGGGGGGCTGAACCGAAAGGAAACTTGATGCGGCATTACGAAATCGTATTTATCGTCCATCCCGATCAGAGCGAGCAGGTGCCCGCGATGATCGAGCGTTACAAGGGCAATATCACCACGCGCGGCGGCAGTGTCCATCGCCTGGAAGACTGGGGCCGCCGCCAGATGGCCTACCCGATCCAGAAAGTCCACAAGGCTCACTACGTGCTGATGAACATCGAGTGCGACCAGGAAACCGTGGAAGAACTCGAACACGGCTTCAAGTTCAACGATGCCGTGCTGCGCCATCTGACCATCAAGCGCGACGAAGCCGTGACCACGGCCTCGCCGATGATGAAGGAAGAAAAGTCGCGCGACATGCTGGACAGCGCCAAGCCGGAAGCCGCCGCCGAGGCGCCTGCTGCCGCTGCTTGAACGCGTGTCGAGCTGAATGATTTGAACAGGCTGCTCATCAGCGGAGCCCTTATCCAGGTTGATCCTGTGCGTTACAGTCCGGCGGGCGTGCCGATTGCCGAAGCGGTGATCCAGCACCGCAGCAGTCAGGCAGTGGCAACGCAAGCGCGACAGGTGGAATGCGAGTTGACGGTGCAGGCGAGCGGATCGCTGGCCAGCCAGCTGGCCCACCTGTCCACCGGAACGCAGGTGAAACTGGAAGGTGTGTTGAACCGACGCAGTGTGAACAGCCGACAACTGATCCTGATATTGAATCGAATCGAAAAGGAATAATCATGGCACGTCCCATGGGTGGTAAAGCCGGCGGCAAGTTCGCCAACAAGCGCCGCGACAGCGGCAACCGCGGTCTCTTCAAGCGTCGCAAATTCTGCCGCTTCACCGCTGAAAAAGTGGTCGAGGTCGATTACAAGGACGTCGACGTGCTGAAGGAATTCATTGCCGAAAACGGCCGCATCATTCCGGCCCGCATCACCGGCACCAAGGCACACTACCAGCGCCAGCTGGGCACCGCGATCAAGCGTGCGCGCTTCCTGGCGCTCATGCCTTACACCGACCTGCATTGAGGAGACGGCCATGCAAATCATTCTGATGGACAAAGTCGTCAATCTGGGCAATCTGGGTGACGTCGTCAAAGTGAAAGACGGCTACGCCCGCAACTTTCTGATCCCCACCGGTCGTGCGCGTCGCGCCACCCAGGCCAACATGGAAGCGTTCGCCGCGCAGAAGGCCGAACTGGAGCGTGTCGCCGCCGAAAAACTGGCCGATGCCCAGCGTCGCGGCGAAAAACTGGAAGGTGCAAGCGTGACGGTCAGCCATAAAGCCGGCGTCGATGGCCGCCTGTTTGGCTCCGTGACCAACGCCGACATCGCCGATGCACTGAAGGCCCAAGGCCACGACGTGGTCAAGGCGGAAATCCGTTTGCCCGAAGGCCCGTTCAAGGCGGTCGGCGAATACCCCGTCGTGGTGGCGCTGCATACCGACGTGACTGCCAACATCACGGTGGTGGTGGCCGGCGAACAGTAATCCCGCCAGGTCTGCCAAGGAAGGGAGCCGCCGGCTCCCTTTTTTATTTGCTCCCAGGGCATACCATGCTGTCCACGCCTTATCCACAGCCTTATCCCTTGGTGGGGGTGGAGCGCGAGACTAGAATCCTGCCATGGCCGCTATCCATTCGTTGACTGCAAACTCCGATCCCCGCCTGGCTGATCCCACTTTGGCGCAGATGCGCCTGCCGCCGCACTCGCTGGAAGCCGAGCAGGCGGTGCTGGGCGGACTGCTGCTCGACAACAGCGCGTGGGATCGCATCGGCGACGTGGTATCGGAAAGCGATTTCTACCGCCAGGATCATCGCCAGATCCTGCGCGCGATCGTGCGGCAGATTGCCGAAAACCGCCCGGCCGACGCAGTGACGGTGGCCGAGGCGCTGCAATCGATGGGGCAGCTCGAGAATGTGGGCGGACTGACGTACATCGTCGCGCTGGCAAGCAATACGCCGTCGGCCGCCAATATCCGCCGCTACGCCGAAATCGTGCGCGAACGCTCGGTGATGCGCCGGCTCGCCGACGTGGCGACCGGCATTGCCGACACCGCCTACGCGCCGGCCGGGCGCAGCGCCTCGCAACTGCTCGACGAGGCCGAGGCCAAGGTATTCGAGATCGCCGAATCCGGCAGCCGCGGACAGGCGGGCTTCATCGAAATCAAGCCGCTGCTGAAAGAAGTCGTCGAGCGCATCGACGAGCTCTACCACCGCGACAACGATTCCGGTGTCACCGGCGTGCCCTCCGGCTTTCACGACCTCGACCAGAAAACCTCGGGCCTGCAGCCGGGCGACCTCATCATCGTCGCCGGCCGGCCGTCCATGGGCAAAACCGCGTTCTCGCTCAACATGGCCGAGAACGTCGCGCTCGACACCGGCCTGCCGGTGGCGGTGTTCTCGATGGAAATGGGCGGCGCCCAGTTGGTGATGCGGATGATCGGCTCGGTCGGCAAGCTCGACCAGCACCGGTTGCGCACCGGCAAACTCGGCGAGGACGACTGGCAGCGCCTGACCTACGCGCTCGGCAAGCTCAACGAGGCGCCGGTCTTCATCGACGAGACGCCGGGGCTCAACGTGCTGGACCTGCGCGCGCGCGCACGCCGGCTGATGCGCCAGTGCGGCAAGCTCGGCCTCATCGTGATCGACTACATTCAGCTGAGGTCGGCCAGCAGCGCCGGTGAAACCCGCGCCACCGAAATTTCGGAACTTTCGCGCGCGCTCACAGGCCGGGCGAAGGAACTGCAGGTGCCGGTGGTGGCGCTGTCGCAGCTG
>DASVPF010000077.1:0-3800 GCA_036382965.1 Thiobacillus sp. | reverse complement strand
GACACGCCCTAGATCAATCCGGCACAGGAGCACCCATCATGAATCGCTTTTTTGCTGCGGCCCTCGCACCGGCCCTGGGCATCGCGCTGACGATCATGTCGACGGGATGCTCGTCCTCGTCCGCCGACACGCCTTTACCCGATCCTGCGGTCGATACGCCACTCGTCAAGGCGGACGGTCTCCAGACCGCCGTTCTGGCCGGCGGATGTTTCTGGGGGATGGAGGGCGTATTCGAGCGCGTCAAGGGCGTCACCCAAGTGGTGTCGGGCTATGCGGGTGGCCAGGCGGATACGGCCCGTTACGAGCAGGTGAGTAGCGGCCGCACCGGCCATGCCGAATCGGTGCGCATCGTCTACGACCCCGCGCGCATCAGCTACGGGCAACTCCTGAAGGTGTTTTTCTCCGTCGCGCACGATCCGACGGAACCCAACCGGCAAGGGCCGGACAGCGGGACGCAATACCGGTCGGCGATCTTCTATGCCAACGCGGAGCAGAAGCGGGTGGCCGACGACTACATCGCTCAGCTCCAGGCGGCGCGGGTGCTTCCGCACCCCATCGTCACCCAGGTCGTGCCCCTGAAGGGCTTCTACGATGCCGAGGCCTACCATCAGAATTATCTCGACCATCATCCGAACCAGCCCTACATCGTCATCAACGACCTGCCGAAGATCGCCGATCTGAAACGGCAGTTTCCGTCCCTCTATGTGGATAAGAAAACCGGCGGCCAATGAGCCTCGGCGGGCCCGCCAAGTTCAATCGGTGGTCTTGCGCCTGCGCTGTGGCGCAGCTTGGGCGCAGTGTCCGAGCGCGATCACCAGCGCAGGCGTTTCGCCCGGCGGAATATCAAGCGCGGTTATGAGGGCGGCCTCGTCGAAGCCGCCGATCGGGCAGCTGCCCAGCCCCAGATGCGCCGCCTGCAACAGGATGTGCGCGGCGGCGAAGTTGCACTGGCCGCGCGCCCACACGGCCACGCCCTCCGCGCGATACATCGTCCGATAGGATTCGTAGAGGGGCATCGTGTCCTGGCCGCGTGCTTCGGCCTCGAAGCGCGCACGCACGTAATCAGAATCCGGATCGAGTGCGTCGACGAGCGCGACGACGGCGATGAGGGCGGCGGCCGTCGCTGCGGCAGGCTGGTCGTAGCAGGCTCGCGCCACGTCTGCCCGTTCCGCCTCGTCGATCACGGTGATGAAGCGCCAGGGCTCGAGGCCAAAGGCCGACGGCGCGAGCCGGCCGGCTTCGCGCAGCACGCTGAGTTCGCTGGCGGACACGGCCTGCCCGGCGACGAACTGGCGGCAGGTATAACGCTGTTGAATGGCGTCGAGCAGATCGGGCATGGGGCTCCTCTTACAAGCAACGCCCTTCAACCATAGCGCATCGCCCCTGATTGGGTAGATGCCCTACACCAGCAGACCCTGGCGTGCGAACAGCCACACGTGCCGGCACGTCAGCTCGTTCACTTTCTCCAGCGGCACCGCCAGTCCCGATTGCGCCAGCACGGCCTGCATGAGTGCGGCCAGTTCATCGAGCGTGCGGCTGCCGTCCAGTGCGGCGAGCAAGGTACGCCCGGCCGGGTCCAGATCCAACGCCACGTGGCGCGCCCCGCTCACCACCCAGCCGGGCAAGCTCGCCTGCTGCCGCGCCAGGGCGTTCGCGCATGGGCGCTCACCCGGTTCGGCGGCAAACGATCCGGCCAGCACGGTCGGCATCACGCCCTGCATCATCACCAGTTGAAACAACGTGTCGCGGAACGCGGTTTCATCCACTTCCGCGCCGGCCCCATAGTCGGCCATGACCTGACCCGCGGCAGACAGCAGGGCTGCATAACCCAGTGCGCCAGGATAGGCCGCAGACAAGGCCATCACCGCCGCCTTCAGCGCCGGCCGCGCGACCGGGAACACAGTGCCCGCGGGATTGACGAAACCCTGTTCGGTGGCCGCCTCAAGATCGATTTCCTCGTCGCTGTGCAAGTCGGCGTAAAACGCCAGCCCGCTTAAGGCGCCGGCCTGCGGCGGCTGCGCGCAGGGCGCGTCGTCGCGCGCGATCAGCGCGCGGCGAAAGCGGGTGGCGAGCGCATCGTCGAGCGCGGCTTCGGCATCCCGCCAGCGCCCGGCCATGCTTTCCGGAATCAGCGCCCAGGCATCTTCGAGTTCGACCACGGCACGGCGCGGCCCCGCCTCGCCGACGTAGCGCAGGCCGTGCGTATCGAGCCGGGCGGCGAATTCGCCGAAGCTCGACGGCGCGTTGAACTCGGCGAGGTATTCATGGAACAGGTAGGACGGCGCCGCCGATTTGAGATAGGCGATTTCATTAATCGGGTCGGGCATCACATTCGTCCCCTCCCCCGCAAGCGGGGGAGGGTTGGGGAGAGGGATTCGCAAGACCGGATCGCTCCATTCCGTTTGCAGTTCGTCCAGCACGCGCAGCGCCTGTTCAAAGCGCGCAGATGCCGGAAGATCGGCCGCGGTACGTTCGATCAGCGCGGTGCGCAGCGGCTGCAATGCTTGCCAGCCGGCGGCGACGTTGAAGCTGACGTAGGCCAGGCCGTTGGCCGACAGATGGCGCCGGCAAACATCGAGCAGCGCCTGTTGCACCGCAGGCGGCACCCAGGAAAACACGCCGTGCGCGATGATGAAGTCGAACTCGCCGAGATCGGCCGGCAGCGCGGCGAGGTCGCCATGCAGGATGCGGACGGTGGGCAAACCCAAGCGGCGAATGAACGCCGCGCCCGCCTCCGCCTGCACGCGCGACAGCTCGACGCCTACGCAGTCGGACTCGGGCCAGCGCCACGCCAGCGGAATCAGATTGCCGCCCTGCGCGCACCCCAGTTCGAGGATGCGCGCGCGACAAGGATCGGGCGCGTCGAAGCCGTGCAGCCGGGCCACCGCCGCCAGGAAATCCGGTTGGGTTTCGGGCAATGGCAGGCTGTCGTAGGGGAGTTCGTCGTAGCTGGCGAGGGTGTGCATGGCGGCGATTGTAGCGCCGCCCACCGCCTCGCAATGACAGTGGCGTGCTGGGAACAGCTTGCTTAGTGCCCGCGCGATCCCGGTTTGGCGGAGAACAGCGCCGCCTGTGGGCGCGGCTTGCGCGGCTGATTTTGATTCGGTGCGGCACGGCTGGGGGCGGGTTTGGCACTGCCCGCTGCGGCCTGGCCCTGCGGCGCACGGCCCGGCGCATTGCGGTTGCCGGACTGCCCCTGCCTGGCATTTTGCCCCTGGCGCTGTCCCGCATTCTGCGCCTGGCGCTGGCCTCCACGCCCTTGCGGCGGACGCGGTGGGCGTTCGTCGGACATCAGGTCGGCCTTGGCGGGCGGAACGAAGCCGGGCTCGATTTCGACGCGCACGATCGAGCGCTTGATCAGCTTCTCGATGTCGCGCAGGTATGCGAGTTCCTCGTCGTCCACCAGCGACAGCGCCGAGCCGGTGGCCCCGGCACGGCCGGTGCGGCCGATGCGGTGCACGTAGTCTTCCGGCACGTTGGGCAGTTCGAAGTTCACCACCTGCGGCAGTTGATCGATGTCGATGCCGCGTGCGGCGATGTCGGTGGCCACCAGCACGCGTACGCTGCCGTCCTTGAAGCTCGCCAGCGCCTTGGTACGCGCCGACTGGCTCTTGTTGCCGTGAATCGCGGAGGCGCCGATGCCGTCCTTGATCAGCTTTTCGGCGAGCTTGTTGGCGCCGTGCTTGGTGCGGGTGAAGACCAGCACCTGCTGCCAGTCGTGGTGCTTGATCAGATGCGCGAGCAGATCGCGTTTATGCGCCTGCGGCACGCGGTGCATCGACTGCTCGACGACCTCCACC
>DASVPF010000076.1:0-2432 GCA_036382965.1 Thiobacillus sp. | reverse complement strand
CTAACTCCCTCCTCTCGGCTCCAGTCTTGGAGTTCACCACACTCACCATCAACGTCATCCGGTCTTCCACAGCGTATGTACCTCGGCATCGCTCAGTGCCGCGACCCGGTCGTTCGCTGCCAGGCCGTCCACTCCCATGAGGCTCAATTTCTGTCGAACGTCCGCCCGTTCGAGAAAGGCCTCGACCTTGGCGCGATCCTGCTCAGCCGCACTCGGGGCCGCCACCTGATCGGTGGCAATGGGTTCGGCCCGTGCCAAAGGGGCCTGCATGCATAGCACAGTGCTCAGTGCGGCAATGATCAAGGCTTGAAGAGATTTCGTGACCGTCATGGCGTTCTCCTTTCGGCTGGAAATTTGACCAAAGGCTGTACGACGCGCGTTACGAGAGCTTATTCACAAAGACTAGACCATTTCCCCAAATTAAAAACGGCGAGCGCCGGGCCCGCCGCGCTTCAATTCAGCGCCTGGATCGACTGCATCGGTGGTACGCGCGTGATATGGCGCGTGGTGAGCCAGCCGCTCGTTCCCACCAGCAGCGCGCCGGCTGTCGGCAGCGCAAGCCACAGCCAGGGGTGCGGGCGCAGCGGCAGATCGAACAGGCGTTCGGCGATCAGCGCCATGGCGATCTCGGCGCAGGCGCTGGCGAGCAGGCCGGCCAGCGCGCCCAGCGCGAGAAATTCGCTCCACAGGCCGCGGGCCAGATAGGCGCGCCGAGCGCCCAGGATGCGCAGCAGAACGGCTTCCTGCCGGCGTGCGTCGAGGCTGGCGAGCAGGGTGGCGACGACGACGGCCATGCCGGCGGCGAGCAGAAAGCCCAGCAAGAGTTGAATCGCGCCGATGATCTGCGCGAACACGGCCTCGACATGCGCGATGAGTTTGTCCAGCGCGAGGACGGTGATGCCGGGGAAGGTCTTGACGAAGCCGGGCAGCACGCCAGTGGCCTGCGGCGGCACGTAGACGCTGGCGATGGAGCTCGCAGGGTAATGGTCGAGCTGTCCGGGGGCGAAGATGACGAAAAAGTTGGGCTGCATCGAATCCCACTTCACGCTGCGGAGGCTGGTGATGCGTGCGGCGAGCGTCTGGTCGCCGACCTGGAAACCGAGCTGGTCGCCGATGGCAAGATGCAGCTGCTCGGCCATGCCGGCTTCGACCGAGATCGCTGCGGCGCGGCGTTCGCCGTGCCAGTGCCCGGCCAGCACGGCGTTGTTGGCGGGCCGGGCGGCGGTCCAGGTGAGGTTGAGTTCGCGCCGCAGGGTATTGCTGTCGCGCGCCTCCGGCGGCAGGGTGGTGGCGATGGGGACGCCGTTCTTCGTGATGAGGCGGCCACGCACCATGGGATACATGACGGATGCCTTCAGCCGATGCTGCGCCAGGTAGGCCGCCACCGCTTCCTGCTGCAATGGCGCGATATTCACCAGAAAATAGTTGGGCGCTTGCGGTGGCAATTGCTGGCGCCAGTCGGCGACGAGGTCGCTGCGCACCAGCGCCAGCAGGGCGACCAGGAACAGCGCCAGGGTGAAGGCACCGAGCTGCAGGGTGCTGTCGAAACGGTGGCGCAACAGTTGCGCGAGGCCGAAGCGCAGCGGGCCGTGCGCCATGCGCTGGACACCGCGGCCGGCCAGCAGCGCGAGCCGCGCCAGCAGGATCAGTACGCCGACCAGCGCAACCAGCGCGCCGACGAAGAAACCGACCAGTTTGGCGTCGCCCGCATACCAGGCGATCAACACCAGCAGCGCCGACCCGCTGACGGCCGCGCTGACCCAGGCGGCCAGGGGCAGCGGCGGCAGATCGCGCCGCAGGACGCGCAACGGCGGCACGCGGATCAGGCGCATCAGCGCGGGCAGGCTGGCACCCGTCAGCGCCAGCAGGCCGCTGACGACGGCGACGCCCACGGGGGCCAGGCCGAGCGTCGACAGGCGGGTGACGGCGTCGGGCAGGATCAGGGCCGCCAGCGCCTGCTGCGTCAGGGCGCCGATCGCCACGCCGAGCAGGCTGCCGAGCAGGCCCAGCGTCAGCAGCTGGACGGCATAGAGCGCGCGCAGCTGTGCGGTGGTGGCGCCGAAGCAGCGCAGCAACGCCGCCTGGTCGTAATGGCGCAGCGCGTGGCGGTGGGCGGCGATGGCGATGGCGGCCACCGACAGCAGGAGGCTGGTCAACGCGGTGAGCTGGGTGTAGCGGTCGGCGTTGGCAAACGCGCCGCGCAGGCTTGCGACGCCTTCGCGCGAACCGATGAGGCGCTGGGTGCTGTCGAGCCTGGGTTTCAGGGCGGCGCTGAACGCTGCGAGTTGATCGGACGCGCCGGCAAACTGGTAGAGATAGCTCACGCGGCTGCCGGGCTGCAGCACGCGGGTTTGCGCGACGGCGTCGGCGCGCAGGAACACGCGCGGGGCGAGGCCGAACACGCCGCCGAGCTGGCCCGGTTCTTCGACCAC
>DASVPF010000075.1:0-1674 GCA_036382965.1 Thiobacillus sp. | reverse complement strand
TGGTCCGCGCGGCCCAAGCCGCTTACCACCGGTCCGGCTGGTTCCTCAGCATCGACAACCGCGAACTCCGCAACGGACTCATCAAATTCCCACCCGCCACACTCACAGCAGAAGTCTGGAACCGACTCCGTGCCTACCGTGCCCCGGCGCCGCCACCGCCTTCCGGTCCAGATGCCACTGCGCCGGGGCGTGTGCGGCGCGCGCCGCCTGCGCCTCGGCGCGCGCGGCCGCGATCTCGTCCGGCCGCGCCGCCAGGCGCGCGACCTTGTGCTGGGCCACGAGTTCGGCCGCCTGGGCGGCAGCCTGCTTGAGCGTCGCGCGTGCTTCGTCCAGCACCGCATGGCTGACGAAGCCGGCGGCCACCAGTTTTTCCTGCCGGGCCAGGTTGGCGCGGTCAAGCTCCAGCGCCGCCTGGGCGCGGGCTTGCTGGGCGTCGATGGGGGCGATTTCCTCGGGCCGCTTGCCTTTTTCCAGGTCGACCAGCCGGGCGTCGGCCTGCAGTACGCGCTGTTCCGCCTCGCGCCGCGCCGCTGCCTCGCTGTCGCTTTCCAGGACGAACAGGGGCGCGCCTTGGGCAACATGCTGGCCGCGCTCCACCCTGAGCGTCTGCAAGGTGCCCGCTTCCGGCGCGGCCACCCGCACATAGTCGCCTTCCACGTAACCCTGCCAGCCCGGCGCGGCCGTTTCCTTGCAGGCAGCAAGGCTCAACACGGACAGGGTGATCGCAATCCAGCGCACGAATGCTCTCCTACGGACAATGAATGGGCACGGGACATCTTGCATGGCGGGTATCAGGGTGCCGATTTCGGTCCCGCTGTGCAAGTGCGGCGTGACGAACAGGAAATGGCTATTCAAGGAGGCAAGCCGTCTTGCCGATCGAGGGGGAAGCATGATCAGCGCAGAACAAAATGAAGCGCAGGCGATCCTGTCGCGACGGGATCGGGCGATCTACAACCACGGAGAACTCAGAGGCTATAAAGAACAGGAGTGGGTGTAGCGTCTGATTGCCCGATGACTTAACCCGGATAGGGGGCTCTCTATGAACGATCTGTCGCGCATCTGGTTGATCCCCTTGCTGTTCCTGTTTGCCTTGTCGGGTCCATCCGCGCGGGCCCAGGAGGAGGGCGAAGCGTGGGCGCCCACGCCGCCGCGGCTGAGCTTCATCGACGGCGAGGTGTCCTACTGGCGGCCGGGCGCCGAAGACTGGGCGCGGGCGCGCGCCAACCTGGCGCTGGCGCAAGGCGATGCGCTCTACACCGGCAGCGGCGCCAACTTCGAGCTGCAGTTCGGCAGCCGCAGTTTCGTGCGCGCCGACGAGAACAGCGAGCTGTCGCTGGTGGAACAGGACGAACACCGCATCCAGTTCAAGCTGACCGGCGGGCGGGTGTCGTTCGACCTGCGCCGCCTGACGGTGGGCGATGCGGTGGAGGTCAGTACGCCGGATGCGGTCTTCGTCATCGAACATCCCGGCTATTACCGGGTGGAGGTGGGCAGCCGCGACACCCATTTCATTACCCGCCACGGCGGCGAGGCTACGGTGACCACGGCCGCCGGGCGGGACGAACGGCGCGTTGTCGCGCGCGCGGGCGGACCGCATCGTGGCGCCATGAAGAGACGAATCCTGGCCGGCGTCCTCTGGTTCGTGGCGACGGCCTACGCGTGGAACGCTGCGTC
>DASVPF010000074.1:0-1953 GCA_036382965.1 Thiobacillus sp. | reverse complement strand
ATTGCGCGTCGGCGCGAGGAGCGCGACGCGGCCATCACCTGGGCTGATCGCATGCTCGCGATGGCCGAAACGGAGCCGAATCGGCTGATCCAGTTGCTGGCCGAGTTTGCCTATGCCGATGTGCCATTGACGGCGCCATTCGTGGAGGAGTTTTACGCAAGACTCCAGTCTCAGGGGCCTGCCATGGCCTTCGTTCAAACCTGGGTCGAGCAGAAGCTGCTCGAACAAGGGGTCACCGCAACGGAGTTGTCGGAGGCGGCGGGCCGCACGGCCGCGGCCAACCAGATTTCCATCGCCAACAGCATCGGCAGTCTGCGCTTCATCGGCATCATGGACTGGCGGAATTTCGTCGAGTCGCTGAGTGTCGTCGAACAGACCTTGCGCGAGGATCCGGCGGGGATGCACGCCGGCCAGGATTTCGCCACCCGCGACCGTTACCGGCATGCCATCGAGGATATGGCGAAGGGCAACACGCACAGCGAATCGGCCGTGGCGCGCGAGGCCATTGCGCTCGCGCAGGCTGCGGCAGCGCGGTTGGGCAGCAGCGACCGTAGCGCGCACGTCGGCTACTACCTGATCGATCGCGGACGGCCCACACTGGAACGTGCAGTCGGCTGCCGCCTGACGTGGAAAATGCTGGCCAGCCGGGCGAGCCCGCCATTAAGGCTGGCACTGTACCTCGGCCCGGTCCTGCTGCTGACCGCACTGGCGACAGCCGTTGTGCTGTCTCCCTTCGGCGGAATCAGGCTGGGCGACTGGCGCGACTATTTTTTTACGATCACCGGCATCATCGGCGCCTCGGCGCTGGCCGTCACGCTGGTGAACCTGATGGTCACGCTTGTCCTGCCGCCGCGTGCGCTGCCGCGACTGGATTTTTCGCAGGGCATTCCCGCCATGCACCGCTCGATGGTGATCGTTCCCACCTTGCTGAGCGGGCTGCAAGAAATTGACGATCTGCTCGAGGCACTGGAGATTCGCTATCTCGGCAATCGCGATCCCAATCTGTTCTTTGCCTTGCTGACGGATTTCCACGATGCGCCCGAGCAAACCATGCCCGACGACGACGCATTGCTCGCCCACGCACGCGCAGCGGTCGAGACGCTCAACGCGACCTATCGCGAGGATCGTCCGGGCATCTTCTATCTGTTTCACCGACCCCGGCTGTGGAATCCCTACGAGCGGGTATGGATGGGTTACGAGCGCAAGCGCGGCAAACTGGAACAGTTCAACGCCTGGCTGAGGGGGGGCGCGCAAACAGCCTTCTCGGACATCGTCGGTGACGTATCCACCCTCGGTTCGATCAAGTACGTCATCACCCTGGATACCGACACGCAACTGCCCCGCGACGCGGCACGCACCCTGATAGGCAACCTCGCGCATCCGCTCAATCGGCCGGTATACGACGCCGACAGGGGACGCGTGGTCGAAGGCTACGCGATCCTGCAACCCCGTGCGTCGATCAGCCTGACCAGTGCAAGCCAGTCGCGCTTCAGCAAACTGTTCGCGGGTGACTCGGGCATCGATCCCTACACACGCGAGATATCGGATGTTTACCAGGATATTTTTGGGGAGGGGTCGTTCGTCGGCAAGGGCATCTACGATGTGGATGCGTTTCGTCAGGCCGTCGATGGACGCTTTCCGGAGAATCTCATTCTCAGCCATGACTTGCTGGAAAGCGGGTATGCGCGGTCGGCACTGGTGACCGACGTCGACCTCATCGAAGCGCATCCGGCCAGTTACGCCATGGAGGCCAGCCGACGACACCGCTGGATACGCGGCGACTGGCAGCTGGCCGGCTGGCTGCTCCCGCGCGTGCCGGGCGCGCCCGTAGCGGATGGGGCGAATGGATCGAAGACCGGGCGGCAACCGAACCCGCGGGTGATGACGGCTCGCGTGCCGGACACCGACGGCCTCGATCTCAGGAAGGGCGGGATCGCCACGCTGCGCAACTCC
>DASVPF010000073.1:0-1592 GCA_036382965.1 Thiobacillus sp. | reverse complement strand
CGAGCGCCCGACGCGCGGCGACGGGGAGCGGCGGGACCGCGAGACGCATCGCGACGGCGAGCGCGGCGACGGCGGCGCCGAGCGCCGTGACCTGCCACGACACCAGGCCGAGCCCGGAGCCCCCGGAGACGGCCACGAGGAGGAGCCCGCCGGTAAAGGGACCGGTGAGGGCAACCTTGACTGTATCCGCAGCGTACGCGTTGAGCGTGAATAACCCCATCGTGGTCGATGCGCAGGCCGTGGTTGCGGCGGAAGCCCATCATGCGGTAATCCCACCAGCTGAAGGTTTTGTCCGGTTGTTCGAACAGGCGGAAGCTGTCTTTCAGACCCAGCGCCAGTAATGCCCCGAAGCGTTCGCGTTCGGGTTCGGACACCAGCACGCAGTCTTTCCATGCCAGCGGGTCGTGCACGTCGCGGTCTTCCGGCGCGACGTTGTAATCACCGAGCACGGCAAGCCGGGGGTGGCGCACGAGTTCGTCCTTCAGCCACGCAGTCAGCGCGTCGAACCAGGCGAGCTTGTAGGGATACTTGTCGGACTCGAGGCTTTGGCCGTTGGGGCAGTACACGCACACCAGCCGCACGCCGTCGACGGTGGCGGCGATGACGCGCCGCTGTTCGTCGTCCAGGCCGGGGATGCCGGTCTGGATGTCGGTCGGCTCATTGCGGCAGACGATGGCGACGCCGTTGTAGGTTTTCTGGCCGATGAAAGCGACGCGGTAGCCGGCGGCGGCCAGTTCGGCGACGGGAAAGGCGTCGTCGCTGAGTTTGGTTTCCTGCAGGCATACCGCGTCGGGCTGGCGGGTGGCGAGAAAGTCCAGCAACTGGGGCAGGCGGACTTTGAGGGAGTTGACGTTCCAGGCGGCGATTTTCATGCCGCGGAGTGTAGCGCATACGATTCCACATGGCTTCGGCCCATGGTGGATCGGAGTCCTTTAGTGAAGCACTGAACAAGTTGAATCCGCCCATGGTTCGACAAGCTCACCACGAGCGGAATCCACCTCTTGCCGTTCGTCCTGAGCCTGTCAGGACTTGTTTCCTTTAGGGCTTTGTCGGGCTTGCTGCGGGTGCAGGTGCCGGCGCGGGCGTCGCCGCGGGGACCGGTTTGCGGCCGGATGGGGCAGCCTTGGGATAGCCTGCGCGGTCCAGCGCGGCCTGCCACTGGCCGGCTTCGAAGCCCTCGACTTTGTCGCTGCCGACGAGCAGCACGGGCACGTTGAGCTTGCCGGTCAGTTTCTGCAGTTCGGCCTGGGCCTCGGGGCTGGCTTGCAGGTCCTTGTTGCTGAAGGGGACGCCGCGGTCGCTCAGCAGTTGGCGTGCCTGGTCGCAGGGCAAGCCGCAGGCGCTGGCGTAGAGGGTGACCGGAAATTTTTCGCGCGCGGTCTTGGCGGCGTAGGATTCGCCGCCTTCGATGACGCTGCCCTTGAACGACTTTTGCTGCGCGTTCCTGACGCTGGGCGGAGGCGGCTGGTCGCTGTATACGGTGCGGCCCTGCGCGTCCTTCCATTGATATAGCTGGGCGGCGGCCAGTTCGGCGACGGGAAAGGCGTCGTCGCTGAGTTTGGTTTCCTGCAGGCATACCGCGTCGGGCTGGC
>DASVPF010000072.1:0-8966 GCA_036382965.1 Thiobacillus sp. | reverse complement strand
CTGAGTCTGGACAACGCCGCGCCGGCCGATCTGATGCATGCCGAGGAACAACTGGAGGGTCTGGAGTTCCAGTTCGAGGATCCGGCAACCCGTCTGTTCGTGCACATGCTGCAACGGACCGTGGCGGCGGAGCGGGCACTGCGGAAGGAAAAGAAACGGGCTGCCGACCTGCAGGAGAAATTGCAGCAGATCAAAAAACTGGAGCGCGATTTGCAGGAGCGCAACCAGGCCGATCCACCACCGCAAGGAAAATAATCATGCCGAATCCGACCGTGTTGCTGGTGGACGACGATCCGGATCTGTTGCGGCTGCTTTCCATGCGGCTGCAATCGTCCGGTTATCGGGTCGTCACCGCCGGCGGCGGCGAGGAGGCCCTGGCGAGGCTCGCCGTGTCCCGCCCGCATGCCGTCATCACCGACTTGCGCATGCAGGGCATGGACGGCACCACCCTGTTCCAGCGCATCCAGGCCCAGGACCGGGCGTTGCCGGTGATCGTGCTCACCGCCCACGGCACCATCCCGGATGCTGTGGAGGCCACCCAGCGCGGGATATTCGGCTATCTCACCAAGCCCTTCGAGGCGAGGGAACTGACCGCCCTGCTGCAGCGGGCCGTCGCCGTCGGCGCCGCCCATGATCCGAAGCGGGAATCGGGACGCAGCGAAACCTGGCGCGATGCCATCGTCACGGCGAGCCCGCGCATGGAGTCCCTGCTGTCGGAGGCGGGCCTGGTGGCGCAGAGCGAAGCCAGCGTGCTGTTGCTGGGCGAATCGGGCACCGGCAAGGAGCTGCTGGCCCGGGCGATCCATCTCGCCAGCCCGCGCCGAGAGCGCCCCTTCGTGGCCATCAATTGCGCCGCCATCCCGGAACAGCTTCTGGAATCCGAACTGTTCGGCCATGCCAAGGGCGCGTTCACCGGCGCCGTGGGCGCCCGCAAGGGATTGTTCCAGACGGCGGACGGGGGAACCCTGTTCCTGGACGAAATCGGCGACATGCCGCTCGCGCTTCAGGTCAAGCTGCTGCGCGTGTTGCAGGATCGGGAAGTACGGCCGGTGGGCACCAGCCAGGCGCTGCCGGTCGACGTGCGGATCGTGTCCGCCACCCACCGTGAACTGGAAGCCGCCGTCGCCGACGGCAGTTTCCGCAACGATCTGTACTACCGGCTCAACGTCGTCAGCCTGGCGCTCGCGCCGCTGCGCGAACGGCGCGAGGACATCCCGCTGCTCGTCCATCACGTCCTCGCAAGCCTGGGCACGAAATTCCAGCGCCCCGTCAACGGCTTCACCCCCGAGGCCATGGAAATGCTGAGCACCTTCGACTGGCCGGGCAACGTGCGCCAACTCATGAACGTCGTGGAGCAGTGTTATGCCCTGTGCACGATTCCCCTGATTCCTGCCAGCCTGGTGGCCCGCGCCCTGTGCGACAAACCGGCGGCCATCCTGCCCTACGCCGAGGCGAAAAACTGCTTCGAGCGGGACTACCTGGTCCAGTTGCTGAAAATCACCCAAGGCCACGTGGCGGAGGCCGCGCGGCTGGCCAATCGCAACCGCACCGAGTTCTATCGGCTGCTGCAAAAACACGGACTCTCCCCCGCGCTGTTCAAGTCTTCCGACTGATCGCACTAGAACAGCGCACTGGAACGAAGCTTGCGTGAAGCCGGACATCCGTCTTCAGAAGGAGAATTCCATGTTCGGATGGGCAATCACCTTTCTCATCGTTGCCATCATCGCCGCGCTGCTGGGCTTCGGCGCCCTGGCCGGAATGGCGGCATGGATGGCCAAAGTTCTGTTCGTGATCGGCTTGATTCTGTTTCTGGTCTTTCTGGTATTGGGGCGTCGCCCGCCCCCCTTGTGAAATATTGCGTCGCCGAACTACGACAACATTTTTCCCAAAAAAACAAGAGACTGGAAAAACCATGCGGAGAGTCGTCGTTTCATGGAGACAGAATCGGCTTGGACTGATGCGGCCACTTTTTCTACCCCATTGATAAATAAACATTAAAGCGATCTGGTATGGCCGTTGCTCTCACCCAGTCGTGATCTTTGTGTCCGCAAAATGTCAGGAGACGCTCATGAAACCGGAATATCCCCTCATTGCCGCGTTGCTGGTGGCGTTTGTCGCGATCCCCAGCTATGCCGTGGCCGCCAGGCACAAAAAACCCATGGCGAGTTTCCAGGCCTTGGACACCAACAAGGACGGCTACCTCTCCATGAAGGAATTCAAGGCCAAAGGCCAGGACGATCTGGCTTTCAAGGCTGCCGACATCAACGGCGACGGCCGCATCGATCCGGGCGAGTACGACCAGTACACGAAGTCGAAAAAATCCACCGAACCATCCGGTGAATCGGGGATGGGCGGAGGGATGAGCGGACAGCCGATGCCGGCCGAGCCCCCGACCTCCAAACCGCCGACCGGGTATTAAGAAACCTCACGCACAATTGGAGAATGAACATGATGAACATGAAACTTTCCCATTCGCTCTTGTTTTCCGTGTTGGCGCTGGCGCTGTCCCTTGCGGGATGCCACCGGACGGAGATCAAGGAAAAAACCGTGGTGGAAAAACCCGCGGCCGAGCACCAGGAAGTCGTCATCGAGAAAACCGTCCCCGCACTTCGGGACTGCATCTATTCGGCGACGACGTATTCCCACGGCAGCCTCTCGTGCCAGGCCGGGTATCAGTACCGCTGCAACGACGGTACCTGGGACAGTTCGGGCCGCGGCTGTTGAGCGGCCTGACGCGGAGAAAATCATGCATGCACACCGAAACGCAACCCCGGATCTTGTGGCCGTCCTGCTGGCCGGCGCCTGCCTCTACGGCATGCCGGCCCTGGCGGCCGACGAGGCGGCCAAGACCAAGTCGCCCGGCGCGAAAGTCGGCGAATTGATCGACGACGCCTGGATCACGACCAAGATCAAGACCCTGCTGCTGAAAGAGGATCTGCTGAGCGCCCTGAAAATCGATGTCGACACCAAGGACGGCATGGTGCGGCTGTCCGGCCAGGTCGACAAAGCCGAACAGGTGGCCAGGGCCGTGGATATCGCCAGCAACGTCGAAGGCGTGAAAAGCGTGCAGATGGATTTGCTGCTGAAGAAAAAGTGAATTCTGAAATTAACGAACGCCACGATTGACGACAAGGAGCAATGGCGATGGCAATCCATGATCTGAAACGTCGCACGCTGCTGCGCGCCGCAGTCGTTGCCGGGTGCGTGCTGTGTCTGCCCGAGGCGGGCCGCGCCCAGAGCGGCAAGGTGAGCAAGGCCCAGGCCAAGTACCAGGACAATCCCAAGGGCAACCAGAGTTGCGCCCAATGCATGAACTTCGTCGCCGCCGACAACACATGCAAGGTAGTGGAAGGTAAGGTCAGTCCGCAGGGCTGGTGTCAGCTCTTCGTAGCGAAGAAGCCGGGTTGACGCCAATGTTGGTTCGGAACCTCTGAGCCGATCAGGTTTAAAAGGAGAAACGACATGAATCAGGACATGAAACGCGCGGCGCTCGGCGCCGCATTGCTGGCCGTGGCACTGGCCGGCTGCCAGAAGAAGGAAGAGACCCCGGCACCGAAAGTAACGGAAGCGCCGGCGCCCCAGTCCCCCACTCCGATGTCCGAAACGCCCCCTGCCCCGGCGGCGTCTCCGTCCGAGAGCATGCCACCGCCTGCGGAACCTGCGCCCAACACTCCCAGCGCCCCACCGCCGGCCAAATAATCCAGTCCGCGCTCCCATTCCGGCCTGCCGCCCGGATGCGGCAGGGGATCGGCTTCGTCGCGTCGGGCTAGAGCGGCAGGTGATGATGGCCGATGCTCACGCGTTTGGCCTGCGGCCCATTGGCCGCACCATCCTCGATGAACTTCACCTCGTGGCCTTCCTGGATCTGCTCGAACGCGACGTTCACCAGATTGTCGAAACTGAAATACAGTTCGCCGCCGTCGACGCGGCGGATGAAGCCATAGCGTTCCTCGGGGAAAATACGCACCACTTGACCGGTAAATTCCTGCGCGTGTGACTTGGTCTCGCGGCGCAGACGCCGGGAATAACCGTCGATCTGGCGCCTGGCGGCATCGAAGGCGTCGCGCAGCGCGACATATACGTCTTCGTGCCGGTCGCGGTTCACCACGATCTCGCTTCCCGGAACGCCGATGTCGATGCGCACATTGAAAAACCTGCCCTGATGCTTGTGTTGATGCGGCATTTCGACCACCACGCGACAGGACATGAGCGGCTCGAAAAAGGTCTCCAGTTTCTCGGCCTTTTCGCGGATATGCGCCTCGATGGTGTCGGAATGTTCGATATCGCGGAATGTGATTTGCAGCGGTGTCTTCATTTTCCTTCCTTTCATCTTGTTGAAACACAGGTTCTCGCAGCCGTCCGGGGTGCGCAGCAGAACGATGCCGTGCCTGTTGGCCTCGTCGCTGACCTCGTCGCTGACCTCGCCGAAGGCATGCGTGGCGTTCGCCGCACTCGTCGTCGATCTTGTCCAGGCGCTGGCGGTATTCCTCGCCCTCGAACACGGTCGGAATCGTCGCCTGGAGTTCCGCCACCAGTTGCTGCATGTCGGCGTGCAGGCGTGCGCCCATACCGGCGGGCAGTTGAATGGCGCGCGGCTTGTGCGGCTGGGTGAACCAGTCGGCAGGTTGCGCCTCGTCCTTCACCCGCCGGTCGAGCAACTGGCGGATCGGGGTGCGCTTGCCGCTGCCCGGATGCCCCATGATGTAGAGGTTGTAGCCCGCATGGCGCATGCCGATGCCGAAATGCGCCGCGTCGATGGCGCGCATCTGGCCGATGCCTTCGGCGAGATCGTCGAGTTCGGCGGTGGTCGCGAATGTGAAGCGGCCGGTGTCGCAGCGGCGAACCAGGCGGTCTGGGGAAAGGGACGGGACTCATGCTTTCAATCTAGTCATTCTGGCGAAGTTGGAAACCGCGGTCGACCTCGGCCGCCAGATCGAGCAGCGCCGGAGCAAGTTCTACCGGATACGCGAATTCCTCCAGGCGGCGCAGCGCCTGCGGCAGCCTGGCGAGGTTCTCCGCGGCGTGGCGGCGCACCTCCATCAGGCCCGGGGATTTCGCCAGGCGGTGCCCGTCGCGCATCACCGGCACGAGCAGCGACTCGCCCGGCTGGTCGTCGGTTTCCAGCGTCACGACATCCCCGGCCATGCAGCCGTCGGCGTCGCGATGGCGGTACACCTGCTTGCGACCGGGCCAGGTCGCCTTGCCTTCGGAGCGCTTACGGCGCGCGCGCCCGGCGTAGTCCTGCAGCTTGTAGGCGCAATCGAGATAGGCTTGGTCGCTCGACGTATCCATGCGAGTGCCGACGCCGAAGCCGTCCACCGGCGCACCCGCGGCGAGCATGTCGCGCAGCGCGAATTCGTCCAGATCACCGCTGGCGAAGACGATGACGTCGTCCAGCCCACCCGCGTCGAGGAGGGTCCGCACCTGGCGGGCGTGTTCGGCAAGATCGCCGGAATCGATGCGCACACCCTTGATGCGGATGCCTGCACGCGTCAATTTTTGGGCCAGCGTCACCACCTTGTGCGCCGCGGCCTCGGTATCGTAGGTGTCGATCAGCAGCACGGCGTTCTCGGGCTGGGCACGGGCGAAGTGCTCGAACGCCAGCGCCTCGTCGTCGTGCGCCTGGACGAAGGAGTGCGCCATGGTGCCGAACAACGGAATGCCGAACGCTTTCCCGGCCAGCACCGTCGATGTACCGGTAAAGCCGGCGATATAGCTTGCGCGTGCAGCCAACAGGCCCGCCTCCGCGCCGTGGGCGCGTCGCAGCCCGAAATCCACCAGCAGTTTATCTGGCGCCACCAGCACCGAGCGCGCAGCCTTGGAGGCGATCAGCGTCTGCAGATGCAGCAGGTTGATGAGCCGCGTCTCCGCCAGTTGCGCCTGCGCGATCGGCGCGGTCACGCGCAGGATCGGTTCGTTGGGAAAGAACACCGTGCCTTCGGGCATGGCATGCACGTCGCCGGTGAAGCGCAGCGCTTCCAGCGCAGCGAGGAAATGCGGACTGAAGCGCCGGGTCGACGCCAGCCATTCCAGTTCCGCGGGCGCGAAGCGCAGTTGTTCCAGATAGTCCAGCGCCTGTTCGAGCCCCGCCGCCAGCAGAAAGCCGCGCCCGGGGCGCAGCCGGCGCACGAAGAACTCGAACACGGCGGTGTCCGCCATCCCGCAGTCGTGATAGCCCTGCAGCATGGTGAGCTGATAGAGGTCGGTAAGAAGAGCGCTTGCCGCGGGATTCATGCGGCCAGGCCGTTCAGCGTGATGCGATGCGCGCCGAGCTTGGCCATCTCCTCCTCGGCGCGCTGCCCGTCGCCAGGCTGAACGTCCACAGCGCGGATCGCGTCGGTCAGCACGAACACCTCGTAGCCGAGGCGCCGGGCATCGCGCACGCTATTGAGTACGCAGTAATCGGTGGTCAGGCCACCGATGAATACACGGCGGATGCCAGCCGCGCACAGACGGTCGTTCAGATCCGTGCCATGGAAGCTGGAATAGGCTTCCTGATCCTGCAAGGTCGCCTTCGAAATCACGGTGGTGTGCGGGGGCAACGCAAGCGCCGCGGAAAACGCAGCACCATGCGAGCCCGCCACGCAATGGACGGGCCACGGCCCTCCCTGCTCGTGAAAGGAACAATGCCCCTCGGGATGCCAGTCACGCGTGGCATAGACCGGCAGGCCGCGCGCCACGAATTCGCCGATGTAGCGGTTGAGCACCGGCACCACTTCGTCGCCGCCCGCCACCGCGAGGCTGCCGCCGGCGAGAAAGTCGTTCTGGATGTCCGTCACCAGCAGCACGTCGCCCGGCTGCGCGTGCCACCGTTCCCCGGTAGGTGACTCCGTGGCAGGGTTCATGTCGGCCTCCTTGGTCATGTCGAGCCAGCGGGCGCCTGGGAAGCGGCTTCGCGGCTAATGCAACTCTTCGTCCTCGTCATGATGGAAGACCAGTTCGCTCAAATCGACCTTGACCGGCTCGCCCCGCGGCTGCTCGTGCACGTCCACCGCCTGAAACAGCCACTGGCCGTCGTCCAGCCAGCAGTAGCCGAACTGCGTTCCGCGAAAACATTCCCTGGGTTCCATGGCCGCGCCTTTCACATGGGAACACGTCATTTTCAGTCTGGCATATATCTCGATGAAAGCGATGCTGCACCGTCGAAGGGCTGCTATATACAGAGATAGCAGGGCCGTGAAATTCCGCCTTTGTTTCGGCATCGGAGAGCAAGGTAACACCATGATTCCTAATCCCATCGACGTCAGCAGCCGCGTCAGTCCGCAGTTGTCCGCCCTGCTCAGGAGCCGGGTCAACGATCCGGATTGCGAGCAGCCCGTCACGCTCTTGGCGGTGCGCCACTTTCTCGCCGACCTGCTGCCGGCCGACTTCAAGGAAGCCGAGCGCCTGCACCATTTCGACATCAGCGAATCGCTGCTCGACGAACTGGACGCCTTCATCGAGGAGTTCGGAGGCGACGCATTTGCCGTCGATTTCGTTCAAGCCAACGCCAGCGAACCGCTCTCGCGCGTCATCGAGTCGGTGGTCAACGACGAGAACCGCGAGAACCCGCCGACGCTTGCCACGGTCAGGGACGCCATCGTGGACGGATTGGGCGCGCGCATGGTGGGCGACGGCGCGTTGGAGGACGACGAGGACGATGCGCTGTTGTCCGAAATCGAAGCCCTGATCGAGAATTTTGGCGCCGACACCCTCGCAGAGGACTTCCTGCGCTACGAGTAGCCGGCTGCTGCCATGACCGATGCGAAGGAAGCTTCAGCATGTTGAGAAAACGGCGTTCGAGGCGGATTCTGGCGATAGGCCTGGTGGTGCTGGGCGGGGTGTTGATGTTTCTGGCACCCGAGATTTGGGCGGGTCTGGCCGTGCTCGTGCTGGGGGTGCTGGTGGAACTGGCGGGCATCGCACTGGAACATAAAACTTAGGCCACCATGAAAGCCCTGATTATCAGCGCAGACCATTTCGAGGATTCCGAGCTTCTGTATCCCTACTACCGCTTGCAGGAGGCGGGGCTGGAGGTGGATGTGGTGTCCATCGCCCGCGGCAAGATCAACGGCAAGCACGGTTACGAAGTCGCCGTGGACCGTGCGCTGCGGGACGTCGATCCGACTGCGTACGACGTGCTCGTCATTCCCGGCGGCAAGGCGCCCGCGACGCTGCGCAAGGAGCCTGCTGCCGTCGCGATCGCACAGGATTTCATGTGCCGGAACAAACCGGTCGCCGCCATTTGCCACGGGCCGCAGATTCTGGCCACGGCAGGCGTGCTGCAGGGACGGCGCGCCACCTGCTACCGCTCGGTGGCCGAGGAACTGCAGGCAGCGGGTGCCCTGTACGAGGACCGGGAGGTGGTGGTGGACGGCACGCTGGTCACGTCCAGGCAACCGTCCGACCTGCCCGCCTTCATGCGCGAAACAGTCAAGCTGCTGGGAAAGCCCAGTGCCGTCAATGAAAGGAGCGCACCATGAAAGCCCGATTCGCTGGATTCCAACCCGTCCGTCGCGACCGTCTGGTCCAGGAAACCCGCCACGACGCCTACCAGGCCAAACACAAACTGCCCGAGCCGACGGTGTGTCCGCAATGCGGCGCCGTGTTCCATGCCGGGCGCTGGCAATGGCTGGCGAGGCCGGCCCAGGCGCACGAAGCAATGTGCCCGGCCTGTCAGCGCATCCACGACGAATTCCCGGCCGGATTCGTGAGCGTGGGCGGCGCGTTCTTCAGGGACAATCGCGACGAGTTGCTGAACCTGGTGAGAAACGAGGAAACGCGCGCCAGGCTCGAGCATCCCTTGAAGCGGATCATGAACATCGAGGACGAGGAGGCGGGCATCCTGGTCACCACGACCGATATCCATCTCGCCCGCGGAATCGGCGAAGCGCTGCACCATGCCTATCAGGGCGCGCTGGAATTCCATTACAACGAGCAGGAGAACCTGTTGCGCGTGGTGTGGGAACGCTAGGCCCTGCGCCGTC
>DASVPF010000071.1:0-4966 GCA_036382965.1 Thiobacillus sp. | reverse complement strand
GCCCAGCTGCACGATCTTGGAGGGGCTGACGTTCTTGTTGGTCCAGTCCATTTCGGAGACGTGCACCAGGCCTTCGATGCCTTCCTCGATCTCGACGAACGCGCCGTAGTCGGTCAGGTTGGCGACCTTGCCGAACATGCGCGTGCCCTGCGGGTAGCGGCGTGCGATGCCGACCCACGGGTCATCGCCCAGCTGCTTGATGCCGAGCGACACGCGGTTCTTCTCGGTGTCGTAGCGCAGGATCTTGGCTTCGAGTTCCTGGCCGACGTGCACCACTTCGGACGGGTGCTTGACGCGGCGCCAGGCCATGTCGGTGATGTGCAGCAGGCCGTCGATGCCGCCCAGGTCGACGAACGCGCCGTAGTCGGTGATGTTCTTGACCACGCCCTTGACGATGGAGCCTTCCTTCAGGTTCTCCATCATCGCTTCGCGGTCGGCACCCATGGTCTCTTCCAGCACGGCACGGCGCGACACGACGACGTTGTTGCGCTTGCGGTCGAGCTTGATGACCTTGAATTCCATTTCCTTGTATTCGAAGGGGGTGGTGTCCTTGACCGGACGCATGTCGACCAGCGAACCCGGCAGGAAGGCGCGCAGGCCGCCCACCAGCACCGTCAGACCGCCCTTGACCTTGCCCTGCACCATGCCGGTGACGATGCGGCCTTCGTTCATCGCCGCTTCCAGATCCAGCCACGCGGCCAGCTTCTTGGCGCGCTCGCGCGACAGCTTGGTCGCGCCGAAGCCGTCTTCGATCGACTCGATGGCGACCGCAACGAAATCGCCGATGGTGGCTTCGATTTCGCCCTGGTCGTTCTTGAATTCTTCGATGGGAATCAGGCTTTCGGACTTGAGGCCGGCATTCACCGTCACGAAGTTGCCGTCGATGCCGATGATTTCGGCGGTGATGACTTCGCCCTGGCGCATTTCCTGATGCGTGAGGGATTCCTCGAACAGGGCGGCAAAACTTTCCATGGAGTCGGGTACGGAAGAAGCGGTAGCAGTAGACATTAAAACCTTCAGTCCGTCGGTGAGGACGGGGTTGGTTGCACATCGCCAGCCTGCGGGCGCAGGACTGACACGTTGATTACTTCATTGCTTGCTGCGGGCCTGACATGAAGTGTAGTGCGCCAGTACCGCCTGCACCGCCGACTCGACATCCATGTGGGTCGTGTCGAGCAACAGCGCATCCGGTGCGGGCTTCAGCGGCGCAACGGTGCGGGCGGAGTCGCGCGCATCGCGGGCCTGCATATCCGCAACAAGGGCCGTTAGACTAGCAGAGTTACCCTTTTCGATCAACTGCTTATAGCGCCGTTCGGCCCGTGCGGAGGCAGAGGCGGTGAGGAATATCTTGGCCCCCGCGTCGGCGAATACCACCGTCCCCATGTCGCGGCCGTCGGCCACCAGGCCGGGCGCCTGGCGATAGGCGCGCTGGCGCTCGAGCAGCGCCGCGCGCACCGCCGGCAGCGCCGCCACTTTCGACGCCCCCTCGCCCACCGCTTCGGCGCGGATCGCATCGGTGACATTCTCGTCCGCCAGCCACACCACGCCATCGCGGAAGGTCGCGGGCAGCCTGGCTGCGAGTTCCGCCACGCCGGCCTCGTCGTCGAGCGCCACGCCGTGCTTCATCGCCGACAAGGCAGTCAATCGGTACAGCGCGCCGCTGTCGAGGAAATGAAAACCGAGCGCGGCTGCCACGCGTTCGGCCACGGTGCCCTTGCCCGAGGCCGAAGGACCATCGATGGCGATGACCGGGATCGGGACGGGTACGGCGCTCATTGGGCAATTCCCGCAAACGTCTTGAAATAGTCCGGAAAGGTTTTGGCGACGCATGCCGGGTCGTTGATGCGCACCGGCACGCCGCCGAGCGCCACCAGCGACAGGCACATCGCCATGCGGTGATCGTCGTAGGTGTCGATGATTGCGTTGGGCGTGAGCGTTTGCGGCGGCGCGATGCGGATGAAATCCGCGCCTTCTTCCACCGTCGCGCCGACCTTGCGCAGCTCGGTCGCCATCGCGGCGATGCGGTCGGTTTCCTTGACCCGCCAGCTGGCGATATTGCGCAGCGTGGTCGTGCCGTCGGCGAACAGCGCCGCCACCGCCAGCGTCATCGCGGCGTCGGGAATGGCGTTGCAGTCGAGATCGATTGCCTTCAACCGGCCATGAGCCGGCGCCCGCGCCTCGATCCAGTTCGGCCCCATCGCAATCTGCGCGCCCATCTGCGCCAGCGCGTCGGCAAAGCGCACGTCGCCCTGCACGCTGTCGCGGCCGACGCCTTCCACCCGCACCGGGCCGCCACCGATGGCGCCCGCGGCCAGGAAGTACGACGCCGACGACGCGTCGCCCTCGACCCAGATTTCGCCGGGGCTCCGGTAACGCGCCGTCGCCGGAACGCCGAAGCGCTGCCAGCCGTCGCGCGCGATCTCCACGCCGAAGCGGCGCAGCATCGCCAGCGTGATGCCGATGTAGGGTCTGGAAATCAGCTCGCCCACGACTTCGATCGTGGTGTTGCGTTGCCGCAGCGGCAGCGCCATCAGCAAGCCGGTGAGAAACTGGCTCGACACGTTGCCGCGCACCTCGGTGGCGTCGCCGGCCAGGTCGGCGGGATGGATTTTCAGCGGCGGAAAGCCTTCCTCGCCGAGATAGTCGATGCGTGCGCCCAGCCGCCGCAAGGCGTCGACCAGGTCACCGATCGGCCGCTCGTGCATGCGCGCCACGCCCTTCAGCACATACTCGCCGCCCGACAAGGCACACGCCGCGGTGAGCGAACGGAACGCGGTGCCGGCATTGCCGAGAAAAAGTTCGGCCTGCTTCACCGGAAACGCGCCGCCGACGCCGGTAATCTCGTAATCGTCGGAATCGCTTACCCGCACTACGCCCACGCCCAGTGCGCGCAAGGCGTCGAGCATGACCCGGGTGTCGTCGGAATCGAGCAGTGCGCGCACGATGGTCGTGCCTTGCGCCAGCGCGGCCAGCAGCAACACGCGATTGGAAATGCTTTTGGAACCCGGCAGGCGCACCGTGCCGCGCGCGGCGGTGCTGGCGGGTAAATCGATAAATTCCATCAAGCTATGTATCTGCCCAGTTAGTGCGTGCCTCACGGGCACGCGAAAAAATCGTCAGCAAGGCCTCGGCATCCCCGGCCGATACGGCGCTTCGCAGCACCTGCAACGCAGCGATGTAGGCATCCAGTTCGGTCAACACCGCCGCGCGGTTCGCCAGCGCAATGTCGCGCCACATCTGCGGGCTGCTGCCAGCGATCCGGGTGAAATCGCGGAAGCCGCTGGCGGCAAAGCGGAAAAAAACATCACCATCCGAACGCTGTGCCAGTTCGTCGACCAGCGCAAACGCCGCCAGATGCGGCAAGTGGCTCACCGCCGCGAACACGCGATCGTGCAGGTCGGCGTCCAGCGTCTCGACCTGCGCGCCGGCTGCCTGCCACAACGCCCTGACGGTGGCGAGCGCGTCGGCGCGGGTGTCGGCCTGCGGCGTCAGCACCACTTTCCTGCCCTGGTACAGATCGGCACGTGCAGCCAGCGGCCCGCTCTGCTCGGAACCGGCAATCGGATGGCCAGGCACGAAATCGCCGATACGCCCTTGCAATACCGCGCGCGCCGCGGCGACGACGTTGACCTTGGTGCTGCCGGCGTCGGTGACGATGGCGCCGGGCTTCAGGTGCGGCGCGAGCTGTTTCAGCACCGCTGCGGTGTCGCCCACCGGCATCGCCAGCAGGATGCAGTCGGCCTGTCCGGCTGCCGCCCAGTCCACGGCGCGGTCGATCAGCCCGCGTTGTCTGGCCTGCTCCAGGCTCGCGGCGCTGCGCCCCACGCCGAGCACCTCGCCCACCGCGCCGGCCTGTTTCAATGCCAGCGCGAACGAACCGCCGATCAGGCCGGTGCCGACGAGGGCGAGTTTGTCGACGATCACAGGCAGGCTTCCCGACCGCAAGGGTCAGGCCGTGGTTCTAAAGCCGCTGAAGCGGCAAGAACCACGCTCAGCGCGTCGAGGAAGCGGGCATTCTGCCCGGCCAGCCCCACCGACACGCGCAGGAATTCGGGCAGGCCGTAATTGGCGACCGGGCGCACGATCACGCCGCACTTCAGCAATTCGGCGTTGATGCGCGCCGCGTCGCCGACTTTCGCCAGCAGGAAATTGCCTTGCGACGGCACGGTGTCGATCTTCATGTCCTTCAGCCCCGCCATCAGTTGCACCATGCCGGCGCTGTTCAGCGCATAGCTCTTCGCGAGGAATTCGGCGTCGTCGAGCGCCGCTTCGGCGGCGGCGAGCGCAGGCGCGTTGACGTTGAAGGGGTGGCGCACCCGGTTCAAGAGATCGACGACCGCGGCGCTGCCGAGCCCGTAGCCGACGCGCAATCCGGCCAGGCCATACGCCTTGGAGAAGGTGCGCGTGATCAGCAGATTGGGGAAACGCGCCAGCCACGCAACGGTGTCGCAACGCTCGGCCGGCGGCAGGTATTCGCCGTAGGCCTCGTCCAGCACCACCAGCACCTGCGGCGGAACGGTGTCAAGGAAAGCTTCGATCTCGGCCCACGGCAGGAAAGTGCCGGTCGGGTTGTTGGGGTTGGCGATCCACAGCACCCGTGTATCGTCGCGGATCGCCGCGCGCATGGCCGCGAGGTCGTGGCCGTAATCCCGGGCTGCGACCTCGATCCCGGCCGCCCCCGCCGTCAGCGTCGCAATCGGATACACGGCGAAGGCGTGTTGCGCATACACCGACGACGTCCCCGGCGTGAGGAAAGCGCGCGCGGCCATGTCCAGCACATCGTTGGAACCGTTTCCGAGCACGATCTGGTTTGCCGCCACGCCCAGTTTTGCCGACAGCTTCGCTTTCAGCGCAAAGCCGGCGCCGTCAGGGTACAGCGCCATGTCGTGCAGCGCGTCCTGCGCGGCCGCCAGCGCCCGCGGGCTGGGGCCGAGCGGGTTTTCGTTCGACGCCAGCTTGACGATGT
>DASVPF010000070.1:0-3054 GCA_036382965.1 Thiobacillus sp. | reverse complement strand
CACGTCACAGGCGAAGAAACGCCTGGAAGCCATTCAATTAATGGAAGAATTGGGTTCCGGTTTCCACCTCGCCATGCACGACCTGGAAATCCGCGGCGCGGGCGAAGTGCTGGGCGAAAAGCAGAGCGGAGAGATCCTCGAAGTCGGTTTCTCGCTCTACAACGACATGCTGGCCGGTGCAGTGGCGAGTCTGAAGGCGGGCAAGGAACCCGACATGAGCCAGCCGCTCGACGTGGTGTCCGAAATCAACCTGCACCTGCCCGCGCTGCTGCCGGAAGACTACTGCCCCGACGTGCACGAGCGGCTGGTGCTGTACAAGCGGCTGGCGAGCTGCCAGACCCCGGACGACCTGACGCTGATGCAGGAGGAACTGGTCGACCGCTTCGGCGAGCTTCCGGACACAGCGCGCGCCCTCCTGGCGGTGCACCGCCTGCGCCTGTCGACGCGCGCTTACGGCATCGTCCGGCTGGACGTATCCGGCGAAGGCATGAGCGTGCAATTCGTCCCCAACCCGCCCGTCGATCCGGGTAAAATCATCGCGTTGATCCAGGGCAAGGCGGGCTACAAACTTGCCGGTCCCGACCGGCTGAAACTGAACACTCCCCTGCCCGACGTCGCCCGCCGTGTCGGTGCGGTGACCGCCTTCCTGGCTGCGTTGGGTCAACCACTGAGCGCCCCCCTTACCTCTGCAAGATAAACAAATACGAATATGAACCTGATCCAGCCTTTTGCCGCCCTCCGCCCCGCATCGGGACGCGCCAACGATGTCGTCGCCCCGCCCTATGACGTGCTGTCCACGGACGAAGCCCGCGAGCGTGCCAGCGGCCGCCCATGGAGCTTCCTGCATATTTCCAAGCCTGAAATCGACCTGCCCGCGGGCACCAATCCCTATGCGCCCGAGGTCTACGCCAAGGGCGCGGAAAACCTGCAGAACATGATCCAGTCCGGCGTGCTGGTGCGCGACCCGGCGCCCGGCTACTACGCCTACCGCATCGTGATGGGCAACCACAGCCAGACCGGCATCGTGGCCGCGGCCTCGGTGGCGGACTACGACACCAACCGCATCCGCAAGCACGAGTTCACCCGCCCCGACAAGGAAGACGACCGCGTGCGCCAGATCGACGCGCTCGACGCCCAGACCGGCCCGGTGCTGCTGGCCTACCCCGCCGCGCCCGAGGTCGACGCCATCCTGGCCGCAGCGTCCGCAGGTACGCCCGACTCCGACGCCGAACTCGACGGCGTGCGCCACACCCTGTGGGCGATCCGCGACGGCGCGATCCAGGCGCGCATCACCGCTGCGTTCAACGCCATGCCGGCACTCTACATCGCCGACGGCCACCACCGCTCCGCGTCGGCCTCGCGCATCGCCGCCGCGCGCCGCGCCGCCAATCCGGGGCATACCGGCAGCGAACCCTACAACTTCTTCCTGTCGGTGATCTTTCCCGCGCACGAGATGCGCATCATGGATTACAACCGGGTCATCACCGATCTCAATGGCCTGAGTGCGGAAGCCTTCCTGGAGCGCGTGGGCGCCGCCTTCAGCGTCGAGCCTGCCGCCGCCGCAGTCAAACCCGAGCGCCCGGGCGTCTTTGGCCTCTATCTGGCCGGCCGCTGGTACCGTCTCGCCATCCGCCCGGACCTGATCCCGGCCGACCCGGTGGGTCGCCTCGACGTCAGCCTGCTGCAGAACAACCTGATCGCACCCATCCTCGGCATTACCGACCCGCGGCGCGACAAGCGCATCGATTTCGTCGGCGGCATCCGCGGCCTGGCCGAACTGGAAAAACGGGTCAACAGCGGCGAGATGGCGCTGGCCTTCGCGCTCCACCCCACCCGCATGGAAGACCTGATGGCGGTGGCCGATACCAACGAAGTCATGCCGCCTAAATCCACCTGGTTCGAGCCCAAGCTGGCGGACGGACTGGCCTCGCACGGGCTGGGTTAGGGCGTGTCGCTAATTTCCCCCGAGATTGCGCTAAGGTTTTCCTGAGAAATGCCGTATTCCAATTAATTGGAATCCATTCTGGAAAACAGGCCCACAGGAACACGCCCGTGAAAATCGAAAAGCGCATCACCCCTCCCGCCGCCGCCAAAGTCTCTGCCACCAAAGGCAAGGGGGCGGGCAAAACGGCCGCCCCGACTGCGGGCGGCAGCGATTCGCTGACGCTGACCGAATCGAGCACCCGCATCCGGGCGTTCGAATCCCAGCTGGCTTCGGTCGACGTGACCGACGTCGGCAAGGTTGAATCGGTCAAGGCCGCGCTCGCCGACGGCAGCTTTACCGTCGATGCCGAAGTGGTGGCCGACCGCCTGATCGACCACACCAAGGAAACGCTGCGCAAACGTCCGCGCAAGAAATAATCCCGCCGTCCGGACCGGAAACCCGCGAAATCGAACTGCGGGCTGCCCGAAGCTGGAATAGAATCAAGCCTCGAATGTTCTTTCGGGGTTCAGCATGAACGAAATCGTTTTGTTATCCGTGACCGGCATGACCTGCGGCGGCTGCGTCAACAGCGTACACAAGGTGTTGACGGCCCTGCCGGGCGTGCAAAGCGCCGACGTCAGCCTGACGCCGGGTCAGGCGCGCGTGGTTTACGATCCGGCCCGGGTTGACCGGACTGCGATGGTGCAGGCCATCGTCGATGCGGGCTTCGGCGTAAGCGCCTGACCCGCCCGCCTTGCTTTCGCATTCAGGATAGTTTGCACAGGCTTTCCAGCGGTTCGGGACGGTGCACGCCGTTCCCTTGCACATAGTCCACCCCGATCTCGCGCAGCAGCGCGAGGATCGGTTCCGATTCGACATATTCGGCCACGGTTTTCAGCCCCATCTGGTGGCCGATGCGGTGGATCGCCTCGACCATGGAACGGTCGATGGCATTGCCCACGATGTCGCGCACGAACGCCCCGTCGATCTTGAGGTAATCCACGCGCAGATTCTTCAGATATGTAAAGGATGACAGGCCGCTGCCGAAATCGTCCAGCGCAAAACTGCAACCGAAGCCGCGCATGGCGTCGATGAACTCGTTGACGACGGCAAGGTTGCCGATGGCCGCC
>DASVPF010000069.1:0-3480 GCA_036382965.1 Thiobacillus sp. | reverse complement strand
TGGGTGCGCTACGCCCGCCTCATTCAGGAAGCCGGAGCGGATGCCCTTGAGGTTGGCCGATATAATTCGCATCAAGATCGATTCAAGAAATTGGGAAAAATGTCCGATTACAAAGCCGAGTTTGTGGAATTCGCCATCGCGTCGAATGTGCTGTGTTTTGGCGAGTACAAGACCAAGGCGGGGCGCATGAGCCCCTACTTTTTTAATGCGGGGCTGTTCAACGACGGCGCCACGCTGAAACGGCTGGGCGAATTTTACGCGAAAGCCATTGTCGACTCGGGGATTGCATTCGACGTGCTGTTCGGCCCGGCTTACAAGGGTATTCCGCTGGCAGCGAGCATTGCGATTGCGCTGGTGGGCATGGGCCGAAATGTGCCGTTTGCCTATAACCGCAAGGAAGCCAAGGATCACGGCGAAGGCGGCACGGTGGTCGGCGCGAAACTGCAGGGCCGCGTGCTGATCGTGGACGACGTGATTTCGGCGGGCACCTCGGTGCGCGAATCGGTGGACCTGATTCGCAACGCGGGCGCCGAACCGGCCGGCGTGGTGATCGCACTGGACCGCATGGAGCGTGGCACGGGCGAGAAATCCGCGGTGCAGGAAGTACGGGAACAATACGATATTCCGGTGGTGGCGGTGGTCACGCTGGACAACCTGGTGGAGTTTTTGGAACGTGATGCAGACAGACAACAAGCTTTGCAGGCGGTGGCGGGCTACCGCGCAACGTACGGCGTTTAGCGCACTGGCGACCGCCCTGCTGCTGAGCGCGGGCACGGCGCAGGCGGCGATGTACCGCTGGGTCGACGGCAATGGCCGCGTGCATTACGGCGACACCCTGCCGCCGACGTATCAGAAGAGCGGCGCGGCCGAAATGAACAAGCAGGGCCAGGTGATCAAGCGCACCCAGTCCGAAGCGGAACGCAAGGCCGACGCCGAGCGCGCAGCCGAGCAGAAGCGGATCCAGCAGGAGCAGCAGAAGCAGATGCAACTCGATCGCGCGCTGACCCAGACCTATACCACCGAAGCGGAAATCGACCTGGCGCGCGACCGTGCGCTGGAGCATCACAAGTTGGCGATCAAGGGCGCCCAGATACGTGCCAAGGTGGTCGAGACCAACCAGGCCGAGTTACGCAGCCGTATCGCCAAAATTGCAAAGTCAGGCCGCCCGGTTGCGCCCAACCTGAAGGATCAACTGGATCAGGCCACCAAGGAAAGCCAGGAACTCACGCGCACCATTCAGAACAACGAGGAAGCGATGGTGCAGGTGAACGAGAAATATGCGGCGGACAAGGCGCGCTTCCGCGAACTGACCGGCAAGTAATGAGGCAGCGCCTCAGGGAAAGCCCGAACATGTCATTGCGAGGAGCGCAGCGACGCGGCAATCCAGTGCATTGATTACCACATACTGGAGTGCCGCGCTTCGCTCGCAATGACAAGGATGGGCGCCCATCCTTTTTTGATTACTGCAGCTTGGCCTTCAACAGCTCGTTGACCTGCGCCGGATTGGCCTTGCCGCGGCTGGCCTTCATCACCTGACCGACCAGCGCGTTGAACGCCTTTTCCTTGCCGGCGCGGAATTCCTCGACCGATTTCTGGTTGGCGGCCAGCACCTCGTCGATGATTTTCTCCAGTTCGCCGGAATTGGACATCTGTTTCAGGCCGCGCGTCTCGATGATGGCGTCGACTTCGCCGGCGCCTTCCCACAGTCCTTCGAATACCTGCTTGGCGAGCTTGCCGGAGAGCGTGCCGTCCTGGATGCGCGCGATCAGCGCGCCGAGCTGGGCCGCGGAAACCGGACTGCGGGCGATGTCGAGTTCGGCCTTGTTCAGCGCGGCCGAGAGTTCGCCCATCACCCAGTTGGCGGCGAGCTTGCCCTGGCCGCAGGCACGCGCGGCGGCCTCGAAGTAGTCGGCGAGCGCGCGCGATCCGGTCAGCACGGCCGCATCGTAGGCCGACACGCCGTAGTCGTTCTGGAAGCGTACCTGCATCGCGGCGGGCAGTTCGGGCAGCGTGGCGCGCACCGCATCGATCCAGTCTTCGTCGAGCTTCACCGGCAGCAGGTCGGGGTCGGGGAAGTAGCGGTAGTCATGCGCCTCCTCCTTGCTGCGCATCATGCGCGTTTCACCCGAATCCGGATCGAACAGCACGGTGGCCTGAGTGACGCGGCCGCCGTCCTCCAGCGTCTCGATCTGCCAGCGCACTTCGTAGTCGATCGCCTGCTGCAGGAAGCGGAACGAGTTGAGGTTCTTGATTTCGCGGCGGGTGCCGAATTCGGTCTGCCCTGCCGGGCGCACCGAGACGTTGGCGTCGACGCGGAAGCTGCCTTCCTGCATGTTGCCGTCGCAGATGCCGATCCAGGTCACCAGCGTGTGCAGCGCGCGGGCGTAGGCGACCGCTTCGGCGCTGGAGCGCATCTCCGGCTCGGAGACGATTTCCAGGAGCGGCGTGCCGGCGCGGTTGAGATCGATCCCGGTCATGCCGTGGAAGTCCTCGTGCAGCGATTTGCCGGCGTCCTCTTCCAGGTGGGCGCGGGTGAGGTTGATTACTCTTTCGGTATCCCCTGCCTGGATTTTCAGCGCGCCGCCCTCGACGATGGGCTTCGCCAGCTGGCTGATCTGGTAGCCCTTGGGCAGGTCGGGGTAGAAGTAGTTCTTGCGGTCGAAGACGTTGACGCGGTTGAGGTTCGCGCCAATGGCGAGGCCGAACCTGATCGCGCATTCCACCGCGCCGCGGTTCAACACGGGCAGCACGCCGGGCAGCGCGATGTCGACCGCGCTCGCCTGCGTGTTGGGCGCAGCACCGAAGGCGGTGCTGCTGCCCGAGAAGATCTTCGACTTGGTGGCGAGCTGGGTGTGGACTTCCAGCCCGATGACGGTCTCCCACTTCATTTCAGGCCCTCCGGTTGGCGGCTGTGCCAGTCGGTGACGCGCTGGTATTGATGGGCGACATTGAGCATCTTCGCCTCGGAAAAATAATTGCCGACGAGCTGCAGGCCGATCGGCAGGCCCTTGGCATCGAAGCCGCACGGCAAGCTCATGCCGGGCAGGCCGGCGAGGTTAGCGGGAATGGTGTAGAGGTCGTTGAGGTACATCTCGACCGGGTCGCCGGACTTCTCGCCGAGCTTGAACGCAGTGCCGGGCGCGGTGGGGCCGAGGATGACGTCGCAGGTCCTGAACGCCGCGGAAAAATCGTCGGCGATGAGGCGGCGGATTTTCTGCGCCTGCAGGTAGTAGGCGTCGTAATAGCCGTGCGAGAGCACGTAGGCGCCGATCAGGATGCGGCGCTTCACTTCGGCGCCGAAGCCCTGCGCGCGGGTCTTGCAGTACATGTCGTCGAGGTTGCCGTATTCCGGCGCGCGGTAGCCGTAGCGCACGCCGTCGAAGCGCGACAGGTTGCTGGAGGCTTCGGCGGGCGCCAACACGTAGTAGACAGGGATGGCCAATTGCGAGTTGGCGAGCGAGATTTCGACCGTCGTGGCGC
>DASVPF010000068.1:0-2225 GCA_036382965.1 Thiobacillus sp. | reverse complement strand
AAATTCGAGCGGCTCCACGGTAAAGCCGTCGGTGGTGACCATGATTTCGCCGTCCAGCAGCGGCAGCGTGACGGAGTCGGCGTCGGTGTCGAGCAGCGGGTTGCCGAGGTGGCGGGCAAAGAGGTCGGTGATGAGTTCGCGCATCAGGCGGCCGCCGTTGCCGTGTGCGAGGAGGATGCGGGTGTCGTTCATGGATGGTTTTCTTGATGGAGAAACTCGATGACCTGGCCGAAGCTTAACCCGGCATCGTTGACGGGGATACGTTGGGGGAGATGCACGATAAAGCCGGCGGCTTCGAGCCGGCCGATTGCCGCTTCGGCCAGGATGCGGTTCTGGAACACGCCGCCGGTAAGGCCGACGGACTGGATGCCGGTTTGCGAGCGTAGTTGGTTTGCCTGCTCGACCAGCCCGTGCGCCAGGCTGAGATGAAAGCGGGCGGCGCGTTCGGCGACAGGCACCGCGTCGTCGGCGAGCATGGGCAGCAGCGGCGCCCAGTCACTGCGCCAGATTCCGGTGGGGTCGCGGGCGAGCGGCAACGGGGTGCGGGCAGGCCCTTCGACAGGCCTGTCCTGAGCGCCGTCGAAGGGCTCAGGGCGAACGGCTTGATTGTGCGCCAGCGCTTCCAGCCGCATCGGACCTTCGCCTTCGAAACTGGCGTGAGTGCATACGCCGCACAGCGCTGCCGCTGCGTCGAACAGGCGTCCCACCGATGAACTGGCCGGGCTGTTCAGCCGCGCCGACCATGCCTGGTGCAATGCTTCGGGCGCGCAGGGCGCGGGCTGGCCGGTCTCCCACAGCAGCGCCGCCGCAGCGCGCCACGGTTCGCGCCCGGCCTTGTCGCCGCCGGGCAGACGGAAGGGGCGGAACGAGGCGGCGTGCCGCCAGCGGGCAGGCGCGCCGGTGAAGGCTTCGCCGCCCCACAGGGTGTGATCCTCGCCGAGGCCGACGCCGTCCCAGGCAAACACGATCCATTCGTTCACTGAGGGAAACTCCCACGCCAGCGCCGAGGCATGCGCGTGGTGATGCCAGATTTCGGACAGCGGCAAACCGCTGTCGCGGACATGGCGGCGATAGCCGTAACCGGGATGTCGATCCACCAGCAAGCGGGTGGCCTGCACCTGGTACAGCCGCTGCAGGTCGGCCGCGACCTGCGCCAGCGTGTCGAGGCTGCGCGCCGAATCGAGCTCGCCGATGTGCGGCGACACGACGGCGCGCGTGCCCCAGGCGAGGCACACGGTGTTCTTCATGTGGCTGCCCAGCGCCAGCACAGGCTCGGACAGGGACACGGGCAGTTCGAGTTCCAGCGGCGCGGTGCCGCGCCCCAGGCGCAGCGGTCGCGGCACGCCGGCGATGACGCGATACACCGGATCGTCGGCCGGGCGCACGATGGGGCGGGTGTGGTGCAGGAAGGCGTCGGCGAGATGGGCCAGGCGGGTTTGCGCGGCCGAGTTGTCGGTCAGCACCGGCTCGCCGGAGAGATTGCCCGAAGTGGCGACCAGCGGCCCGCCTAAATCGTTCAGCAACAGATCGTGCAGCGGCGAATAGGGCAGCAGACAGCCGGTTTCCGCAAGGCCCGGCGCGATGTGTCCGGACAGGCCGGCATCGGCGCGCTTCGGCAGCAGCACGATGGGGCGCTCGGGTGCGGCGAGAAAGGCTTCCAGTTCGGGCGTGGTGTGAACCGCAGCGCACAAGGATTCGATATCGCGAAACATCACCGCCAGCGGTTTGGCCGGCCGCGGTTTGCGCGCGCGCAGCGTGGCGACGGCGGCATCGTTGGCGGCATCGCACAGTAGGTGGTAGCCGCCCACGCCTTTCACCGCGACGATCTTGCCGGCGCGCAGCGCGGCGACGGCGGCGGCGAGCGCGGCTTCGTCGCTGTCAAGCGTGGTCTCGGCCGCGACGAACTGCAGATGCGGCCCGCACACCGGGCAGGCGATCGGCTCGGCGTGGAAGCGGCGGTCGAACGGGTTTTCGTATTCGCGCCGGCAGTCCGGGCACAGTGCGAAGTCGTGCATGGCCGTATTGGGGCGGTCGTAGGGCAGGGCGGTGATCAGCGTGTAGCGCGGGCCGCACTGGGTGCAGTTGATGAAGGGATAGCGGTGGCGGCGGTTGGCCGGGTCGTGCAGTTCGGCGAGGCAATCGGCGCAGACGAAGCCGTCGGCGAGATCGGGATAAACTGGCCGGGCTGGGGCTGGCTGGGTTGGATCTCAAAGGTCGCATAGCCA
>DASVPF010000067.1:0-2715 GCA_036382965.1 Thiobacillus sp. | reverse complement strand
AAATCCGCGATTTCTGTTTTGGCGGGCTGTTCCTCAAATTCACCAATCCGGAAGCGGCGATTGCCTCGCTGGCCAAACGTCCGAATGCCGAGGTGGAAATCGTCTTTACCCCGGCGTCGAGCAACGCCACCCAGACTTTCCACGTCCCTGCGCAGCTCAAGCGCCTGAGTCCGCTCGGCGTCGGCGTCGCCTTCGTTCGCCAGCCGACCGATGCGCTGCGGGCACTGCAAAAACTGCGCATGGCCGGGCATCGCCAGAAGATCGCCGCGCTGCCCACCTCGCTCGCCCATCCCCATCTGCGCGAGGCCAGCACCACGCTGCTGAACGAAGCCCTGCTGCAGGTGCACGACCAGACGATGCGCATGCTGGGCGACAAGCTCAGTACGGCAGCCGCACACGCCTCCGGCATTGCCGAACACAGCGGCTTGCTGAACGCGGTGCACGAATTCGCCAAACACGCAGCCACCGTGCAAGTCCACTTTGTGCAGCAGGTGATGGATGCACTGAAGCAGGCGCGTCCGGTGCAGACCCAGGCCACCGGCGACACGCTGGGTGGCGACCTGTCCCTGGTCGACGAACAGGATTTCGAGGACTGGCTCGCCACCTCGACCGAAGTCACCAAACTGGAAGAACAATTCCTCGAACAGCTCATCGACATCGAGCCGCGCATCGGCCAGTTGTTCGGCTTTGGCAGCGACCATAGCAGCAACCCCTTCGGCCCTGCCGTCATCAGCCATGCCTACCGCAACGCATTGCAGGACGTGCCGGTGCTGGCACGTGCACGCCAGGTGGCCTATGCCACGCTGCGCGACGTCCTGTCCGAGCAGCTGGCACCGCTGTATGCCGAACTGCTGGCCCTGCTGCCCATTTCGCAGGCCGAGGCCTATCGTCACCGGCCCGTCGTCACCCCGGAGCACGCCGCAGCATCGGCACCCGAATTTGCGGCGCCTGGCGGCGTGCCGCTCCAGACTGATACATCGGCATCTGCCCCTGCCATGCCGAAGCAAGGCACGCTCAGCCGTTTGACCGGTTCGCTGCTGGACTTTTTCCGGGGGAACGCGGCGCCCGCTGGCGCCCCTGCGCCGGCGGGTGCGCCCTCTTATCAAAACATGGCGACAGCCGGCACGCCCGCGGCGGCCATGCCGGGCTATGCCGCCCAGGGCGCAGCAGGTGCAGGCGGCCCGGCCATGATGGCAAGCGCGCCCGGCGTGGCGCACTCGCCGGTGCTGCAGCGCCTGGCCGCCGCCGGCGCATTGCCGCCCGCCGTCACCCAGGACATGCAGCGTTCGGTCGACATGTTCGGCGCCCTGTTCGACACCATGCACGCCGAGAAATCGGTCAGCGAAGGCATGCGGCCGTTCTTCCAGCAGCTGGAAACCAGCCTCATCAAGCTGGCGATGTCCGATCCGCAATTCCTGAGTTCGCCCGCCCACCCGGCGCACAAGGTGCTGAACACGCTCGACCGCATCAGCATGGTGGCGGGCGACGACGGCAAGATCACCGATGCCCGCCTGCTGCGGCTGATGAGCCGCTGGACCGACCGCATCAACGCCGAAGCCGACAAGAATCCGGGCGTATTCGACGAGGCGCGCACCCAGCTCGAACGCGTCGTCAAGCCGCTTCTGAACGAGCGTGCCGCACGCGTGTTCCGCCTGCAGGAAATGTGCGAAGGCCGCCAGCGTGCCGAAGTCGTCAAGCAGCGCATCCTGCGCGAACTGCTGACACGGCTGGACGAACGTACGGTGCCCAATGCGGCGATCGAACTGCTGAACGGCGGCTGGCGCAATGTGCTGCTGATGGCCGAGATGCGCCACGGCGTCGACAGTGCGGAGGCGCACGAGACCTGGCAGGTGTTGCAGCAGTTGTGTAGCTGGCTGGACCCGGAACTGGCCGCGCCCCCCACTGCCACCGACATCCAGACGCTGCTGCAGCGCATCGATCAGGCGCTCACCCAGGTATGCGCCGACAAGTTCGCACAGGACCGTATCGTGGACCAGCTCGCTATCGCCCTGTTCGACGAGGACAAGTCGCGGCATCAGCACACCTCGGTCGCGGCCCGCCTCGACGACGCCGCCAGCGAGCCGCTGACCGAAGCGCAGGACAATCTGGCCGAACGCCTGCGCGTCGGCGACTGGCTGCAGTTCAAGTCGCTCGACACCCCGCTCAACCTGATCTGGATCGGCGACCAGCCGCCGGTGTACGTGTTCGCCAACTCTCGCGGCATCAAGAAGCTCGACCTCAAGCGCGCCGACCTGCTGCAATCGCTGGAAGACGGCGATGCGCAATGGACCGAAGACCTGGAGCTGCCGCTGATGGATCGTTCCTACAGCGCGATGATCCAGAAAATGCAACGCGACCTCTTGTGGCAGGCCTCGCACGATCCCGCCACCGTCTTGATCCCGAGGAAACTGCCCGTTTCCAGGATGGAGCGCACCAGCGCCTCGTCGATCATGCTGGTGCCGATTTCGTGCACCAGGGCGCGGTCGAGCTTCAGGTAGTCGAGCTTCATGCTCTTCAGGCTGGTGTAGGAACTGGTGCCGACGCCGAAGTCGTCGAGGGTGAAGCGGCAGCCATGGCGCTGCAGCTGGCGCATGAACAGCTGGGTCTGGGCATGGCCCTCGACGGCATCGGCTTCGCTGATCTCGAATATCAGCTTGTCGCCGGGGAGATCGCCGCGCGCCAGTTCGGCCAGCAGGTATTTCAGGAACAGCGGGT
>DASVPF010000066.1:0-1979 GCA_036382965.1 Thiobacillus sp. | reverse complement strand
CCTCGCCCAGGGTGTCGTTGCCGTTGATGTCGATGTTGGGGCCGTACAATGTGCCGTAGCCGCCTGCTGCGGTAGGATCGATGATGCCGCGATAGTTGACGTAGATCGCGCGCTTGCGCAGCTCTGCAGCGGTCGGATTGGCCGCGTCCGCGAATCCGGGCGCCGCACCGCCGATGCCGGTCTTGCCGAGGCCCGCGGTAAGCAGGTCGTCGCTCGTGCCGTCGTACGTGGTTGGACCCTGGATGTTCGTGATGCCCGCCGGCAACACATTCAGCAGCGGCGCAGCGCTGTTGTCGCCACCCCCGCCGTCGCCCCCGCATGCTGCCAGCATCAGGCCTGCGGCGGCTGCAACGCCTGCAAGCCGCAATCGTTTCTGTGTCGCCTTCATCGTGACTCCTCCGCGCTACATCGAATATTGATTGCCCGTCACCCGATGGAAGACATTGGGCGCGAGCCCATGTTATGCGTAGACAGGGCGCGACAGGTAGGGTATTTAGGCGCAGTCGAAGTGGAAAATTACACCGCCAAAAATGAACTGGGATGATCTACGATACTTTCTGGAACTCGCTCGACTGAAGCGCCTGAACCAGGTGGGCCGCAAGCTTGAGGTGGATCACACCACCGTGGCGCGGCGCATCGAACAACTGGAAAGCGCGCTCGGCTGCCGTCTTTTCGAGTCGACGGCAGAAGGTTATGTGCTCACCGAAGCGGGTCACCGGCTGTATGCCCACGCTGAGCAGATCGAGAACAGCATGGGCTTGTTGCGGGAGGAAGCCCTCGGCCAGGGAGCCCGTGTAAGCGGGACTGTGCGCATCGGCACACCGGAGGGTTTTGGCACCATGTTTCTGACACCGCGCTTGCCGCGACTGCTCGAACAGCATCCCGACCTTAACGTCGAGATCCTTGCGCTCCCGCGTTTTCCCAGCCTCGCCACGCGCGAGGCCGACATCATCGTCACCCTCGATCCGCCGCAGCACGGCCGCTACATCGCCTCACGGCTCACCGATTTCACTTACGGGCTGTTTGCGTCCAGGACCTATCTCAGGCGCCGGGGCGCAATCCGCCATGTCGGTCACCTGGCCGAATGCGATTTCATCGGTTATATCGACGAGCTCATTCCCAGTCCGCAATTGCGTTACCTGGAATTGCTCGCGCCGGGGCACCGCCTGCGTTTTGCGTCCACCGGCATGCTCGCTCAGCTCGCCGCCGTTCGGGCGGGCATGGGACTGGGTGTACTGGCGCATTTTCTGGTCGCCGGCAAGGATCTGGTGCCCGTGCTGCCCGGGGAAGCCGTGTGGAAAAGGACGTTCTGGCTGGCGACGCACGCGGACTGGTACAAACTGCGACGGGTGCGTGCGGTGTGGGATTTCGTGCGCGCGGCGGCGGAGGCCGAGCCCGAATTATTCATGGCGCAGATTGCAGCTACGTAGAACGGCCGTCGAAAAAAAGACGCCGGGGGAACGGGGGGCCGCAACCGTACATGGTTGCAGCCGAGAGGTTCAGTCGTAACGAGGAGGAGTAATCATGCATCTGGGGCATCGTATCGCACGCGTGTCGATCGCGGGCGCGTGCATCATCTGGTCGACCTTTGCGGTCGCCATCGCCAACACCGAAATCGTCATCGGCCAGGTCGCTCCGATGACCGGTGCGCTGGCGCAGTACGGCAAGGAGATGACGCTGGGCGTGGACCTTTACGTGCGCCACGTCAACGACAAAGGCGGCATCAACGGCCAGAAGATACGCGTGGCCATCCGCGACGACGGTTACAAGATCGACGAGACGATCAAGCAGACCAGGGATGTGATCGCCAACGAGCGTGCGATCGCCCTGATCGGCTTTGCCGGCACCGGCAACGTCGGAGAGCTGCTGAAGCAGAAAGTGCTGGCGGACGCGAACATCGCCCTGATCGCGCCCTACACGGGCGGCGAAGTGCTGCGCACGCCCTTCAACCCTTACGTCTTCCACATTCGCGCGGGCTA
>DASVPF010000065.1:0-5619 GCA_036382965.1 Thiobacillus sp. | reverse complement strand
CGGCTATGGCGGCTTCCGCTTCGGCACCCAATGCGTCGGCGAGCGCTTCCACCAGGGCATCGACATCGGCAAACACGCGCCACTCGGGCAACGTCATAATTCGTTGCGCCAGGTCTGGTCGTCGCTGTCGAACAGGCGATTCGCATCCGCCGGCCCCCAGCTGCCGGCGGCGTAGGTCGGGATGTATTCGCGCTCGACCGTCCAGTGCTTGAGGATGGGATCGACCACCCGCCACGCCCATTCGATTTCGTCGAAGCGCAGGAACAGCGAGCGGTCGCCCTCGATGACGTCGAGCAGCAGCGTCTCGTAGGCGTCGAGCGTCTGCTCGTCGGTCTTCAGGAAACTGGCGTTCATCTGCATCAGCCGCGTGTCCATGTCGAGCCCCGGCTGCTTGACGTGGATTTCCATGTGCATCGATTCTTCGGGCTGGATCGACAGCAGGATCCAGTTGGGTTCGAGCGTCTCGAGCGGCGTCTCGCGGAACAGCTGCTGCGGCGGATGGCGGAAGCGGATCGCGATCATCGACCTCTGGTGCGGCATGCGCTTGCCGGTGCGCAGATAGAACGGCACCCCGCGCCAGCGCCAGTTGTCGATGTAGAACTTGGCGGCGACGAAAGTTTCGGTGATGGAATTCGGCTCGACGTTTGCCTCCTCCTGGTAGCCCTCCACGGCCTTGCCGTCGATTACCCCGCGCGCGTACTGCGCACGGATCGCATGCGCATGCACCGCACGTTTGGCGATCGGGCGGATCGAGCGCAGCACCTTCACCTTCTCGTCGTGCAGCGCATCGGCCTCCAGCGCGGGCGGCGGCTCCATGGCGATGACCGTGAGCAGCTGCATCAGGTGGTTCTGCAGCATGTCGCGCAGCGCGCCGGCACGGTCGTAATAATCGGCGCGATTCTCGATGCCGCTCGATTCGGCCACGGTGATCTGCACGTGGTCGATGAAGTTGCGGTTCCACAAGGGTTCGATCAGCGTGTTGGCGAAGCGGAACACGAACAGGTTCTGCACCGTCTCCTTGCCGAGGAAGTGGTCGATGCGGAAGATCTGCTCCTCGTCGAAATGCTGGTGCAGCAGCTGGTTCAGGATGCGCGCCGATTCGATGTCCTCGCCAAAGGGTTTCTCCAGCACCACGCGGTTGAGGCCGCGCGGCCGGTTGAGGCCGACCGCTTCAAGGTTGTGGATCACCGCGGAAAACTCCGCCGGCTTGATCGCGAGGTAGAACACCGTGCTCGAACATGCCTCCTCGGACGGCAGACGCCTGGCCAGCGCCTGATACGAAGCAACGTCGTTGAGGTCGCCCTGCTGATAGCTGAAGCGCGCCAGGAAGCGTTCGAACACCGGCGTATTGATCTTGTCACCGACGGTGTCGGCCAGGACCTCGCGCATGTGATTGCGCCAGTCGTGGTCGTCCCACGGCCGGCGCGAGAAGGCTACGATGTTGAGCGACTCCGTCAGGCGCGACGCCGCTTCCAGGTGATACAGCGCCGGCAGGAGCTTGTGGGTGGAAAGATGGCCGGTGGCACCGAAAATGACGAAGGTGCACGGCAGCATGGTGCCCGGGACGGCGGTGGCGTTCATTTGCCCTCCTCCCTGACGGCGTGGCCGCCGAAGCCCTGGCGCATTTTCGCCAGCATTTTTGCCGCAAAATCGTTTTTGCCCTGGCTGGCAAAACGCATCATCAAAGCCAGCGACATCACCGGCGTGGCGATGCCCTGTTCGACCGCCTCCAGCGCGGTCCAGCGCCCCTCGCCCGAATCGGCGACGAAGGGCTCGATCGATTGCAGCGCCTGATCCTGCGCCAGGAAATCCGCCGACAGATCCAGCAGCCACGAGCGCACCACGCTGCCGTGGCGCCACAGTTCGGCGATGGCGCCGATGTCGAGGTCGAAGCCGGGCTTGTTCTTCATCAGCGCAAAGCCTTCGGCGAAGGCCTGCATCATGCCGTACTCGATGCCGTTGTGAATCATCTTCACGAAGTGGCCGGAGCCGACCGGGCCGGTGTGCAGCCAGCCGTCGGTCGGCGTGGGCGCGAGCGCTTCCAGGTAGGGTTTGAGCCGCGCTGCCGCGGCGTCGCTGCCGCCGAACATGATGCAGTAGCCGTTGTCCAGCCCCCACACGCCGCCGGATACGCCGGCATCGGCATAGTCGATCCGCTGCGCGGCCAGCAGCTCGGCGCGGCGCAGGTCGTCCTTGTAAAAGGCATTGGCGCCATCGACCACCAGGTCGCCGGGGCTCAACAGCGGCGTCAACGTGGTCAGCGCGCTTTCGGTGGCCTCGCCCGCAGGCAGCATCAGCCAGACGATGCGCGGCGCCTGCAACGCCGCAACCAGGTCATATAACGTGGCGCAGGCGAGATGGCCGGTTTCTGCTGCGATATTCTCGCTCACCGCGTGATTGCGATTGCTCATCGCGACGCGGATGCCCTTGCGTGCCAGCCGCCGCGCCATGTTGCCGCCCATGCGACCGAGACCGACGAGTCCGAATTCCATGCTTGACTCCTTGCTTTGGATGATTGCCTGCAGGACGCCATGCCGGCAACCTGCATGATAGGACGTACGGATGCCGGATGCATGGCGCACACCGCGCACCATGCGGCCACGTCAGGCCAGCAGACCCGGAAACAGTTTGCCCAGTCCGCTCGCGATCATTTCGATCGAAATCGCGGCGATGATCAAGCCCATCAAACGCGTCACGACGTGAATTCCGGTTTTGCCCAGCCGTCGCGCAATCGCCGGCGCCGCACGAAAAGACAGCCATACCGAGAGGGCGACCAGCGCCACCGGGATCAGCAACGCGACCTGATGCAGTACCTCGCCCCGTGCCGCACCCGCCGCCACGATCACATGGGTGATCGCGCCGGGCCCGGCCAAGAGCGGCACCCCGAGCGGGACGACGCCGACCGCGTCCTTCTCTTCCGCCTCCAGCGCCTCGTCCTGCGTCTGCCGCAACGGGCTGACGTGCGCCTGCACCATCGACAGCGCCAGCAACAGCAGCAGCAGGCCGCCCGCCACCGAGAAGGCGGCGAGACGGATGCCGAAGAACATCAGCAGGGGCTCGCCGAGAAAGGTGAACAGGGTCAGCACGCCCAGCACGGTCAGTGCCGCGATGCGTGCCGCGACGCGGCTCTGTGCGACGGTGTGGCCTTGCGTGGCCAGCAGGAAAATCGGAATGACACCGACTGGATCGACGATGGCAAACAGCGCGAATGCCGACTTGACGAGTTCGAGGAGGCCCATGCCCACATCATAGCCGCATGGCACGACGAATTTTCAGGTCCGGCGGAACACCAGATCCCATACCCCGTGCCCCAGGCGGATGCCGCGCTGTTCGAACTTGGTGAGCGGGCGGGTGTCGGGGCGCGGCGCGTAGTCCGTCACGGTATTGGCGAGCAGCGGCTCGGCGGAAAGCACCGCGAGCATCTGCCCGGCGTAGTCCTGCCAGTCGGTGGCGAGATGAAGGTAGCCGCCGGGCGCAAGGCGGCTCGCCAGCAGGCTGACCAGCGGCGGCTGGATCAGGCGGCGCTTGTGGTGGCGCTTCTTGTGCCACGGATCGGGAAAGAAGACGTGGATGCCGGCCAGGCTCGAAGGCGCCAGCATGTGGGTCAGCACCTCGACCGCGTCGTGCTGGACGACGCGCACGTTGCCGAGGCCGCGCTCGCCGATCTGCTTGAGCAATGCGCCGACGCCGGGCGTGTGCACCTCGACGCCTAGGTAATCGTTTTCAGGATGGGCGGCGGCGGTCTCGGCCAGGCCTTCGCCCATGCCGAAGCCGATTTCCAGAATGCGCGGAACCGGGTGCGAATCCGAGGCGACACGGCCGAAGGCAGTGTCGAGATCGAGCACGGCAGGCCGGTACGGCAGCATGAACTGCGGCCCGATCTCGGCCAGCGCACGCGCCTGGCCGGAGCCGACACGCCCGGCGCGCAGCACGTAGGAACGGATGCGCGGATGCGCGCCGGAATCGGTTGTCATGCTTATTTGCTGCCGGTAATGAGGCCGGCAGTCGGTGAACTGGGGCTGGCCTGATAAATTTTCTTCGGCATGCGGCCCGCCAGATACGCCTCGCGCCCGGCTTCCACCGCTTTTTTCATCGCCGACGCCATCAGCACCGGATTGCCGGCGCCGGCGATCGCGGTGTTCATCAGCACGGCGTCGCAGCCGAGCTCCATCGCGATGGTCGCGTCGCTGGCGGTGCCGACGCCGGCGTCGACGATCACCGGCACGCTCAGGCGGTCGATGATGATCTGCAAATTCCACGGATTGAGGATGCCCATGCCGGAGCCGATCAGGCTCGCCAGCGGCATCACCGCGACGCAGCCGATGTCCTGCAGTTGCCTGGCGACGATCGGGTCGTCCGAGGTGTAGACCATCACCTGGAAACCGTCCTTCACCAGCACCTCGGCGGCCTTCACCGTTTCCGCGACGTTGGGATAGAGCGATTCGGCATCGCCCAGTACTTCGAGCTTGACGAGGCTGTGCCCGTCCAGCAGTTCGCGCGCCAGGCGCAGCGTGCGGATCGCGTCGTCCGCGGTGTAGCAGCCCGCAGTGTTGGGCAGATAGGTGTATTTCGATGGCGGCAGCGCGTCGAGCAGGCTGGGCTGGCTGGCGTCCTGGCCGATGTTGGTGCGGCGGATGGCGACGGTGACGATTTCCGCCCCCGAGGCTTCGACCGCGCGCCGCGTGTGTTCAAAATCCTTGTACTTGCCGGTCCCGACCAGCAGGCGGGACGAATAGGATTGGCCGGCGATGATGAGAGGTTCCATGGTTTCGGTGAGGCGTTAGGGGTGAGGCGTCAGGAGGGAAGCGGATTTAGGGCACGCGGGAATCCCGCGTGTCACCCTCACCCGCCACCGACCGCGACGACGATTTCCAGGCGGTCGCCGCTGGCAAGCACGGTATCGGCATGCCGGCTGCGCGGGACGATCTCGCCGTTCTTCTCGATGGCGATGCGTTTTCCCGCCAGATCCAGCGACTCGATGAGTTGGCTCAGGGTAAGCGGGGCGGGGAAGCGACGGGGTTCGCCGTTGATGACCAGTTCAATCACAGCACTTCTTCTATCCGGGAAACAGGAGTTTCAGTATCATGCCGGATTCTACCCTGAAGGGCCTACCGCGCGGGCGTCGTATAGTGGCATTACCTGAGCTTCCCAAAAAGCTCGCATAGGTCACGACGAGACGGTAAAAGCCCCTGATTCCGCTAAGTCATTGATTCGACGACCACCATCCCCCGCCGATGGGTCGAGTATGGGTGCCGACCGCTACCGATGTAGGTCTGGCTGTCCCCAATCCTGAATTTCCCGACAGCTTTCTGACGGTCAGAACCGACCGACCGTCCTCGAACTGCCTCTCACATCCCGGTTCGACGCTGTAAAACACCTGTAGTCCAGTTTTTACAACCGTACCCGGCATCTTGCCTCGGCCGTCATCGTTCGACGGTGGATTCCACTTTGTTTCGGGTTCCTGGAGTATGGTTCGCCCGACGTCCCCCCAGTTTGAGTAGCACGTAGCTTTAGAGTCCGTGGGTAATGTAGCCGATTTATCGGCCAGTTGTCTGGCGTAGGCCGACGGTGTCAGCCCACCCAGCGATTTCTTCGGTCGTTCCTCGTTGTACTCGCGCC
>DASVPF010000064.1:0-3509 GCA_036382965.1 Thiobacillus sp. | reverse complement strand
CTTCGATAATCAGCACGCCGTCCTGGGCAGGCTGTAGGTTTCGACCAGGGTGTAAGTCGGGCTTTTCACCCGTCCGTTGTGCCCCAGTCCCCGCAACACCCCGCGCACCAGGGTCGTTTTTCCCGCGCCCAGGTCGCCCTCGAGATAGACGGTCATCCCGGGCGCCAGATCCTTCGCCAGCCGCGCGCCGAACGCCAGCGTCGCCGCCTCGTCGGGCAGATGGCAGCGGCAACGCACGGTATCATCGTCCTTATGCATGAGCAGGATTCACGTTTCGATTTAGGCCGGCTGGCTGCGCAAATCAAGCAATGGGGGCGCGAGCTCGGCTTTGCCGCAGTGGGCATTGCCGACGGCGACTTGAGCGCGGCCGAGGCAGGCTTGCAGGCGTGGCTGGATCGGGGTTTTCATGGCGAGATGGATTATATGGCGGCGCACGGCGTGAAGCGCAGCCGGCCGGCCGAGCTGGTGCAGGGCACGCTGCGCATCATCAGTGCGCGACTGGATTATTTTCCGCCTGCCTCCGCCGATGCGCACGCGGTGCTGGATGACGCCGACGCTGCCTACGTCTCGCGCTACGCGCTGGGGCGCGACTACCACAAGGTGCTGCGCAACCGCCTGCAAAGCCTGGCCGAGAAAATCGGCATGGAAACGGGCGAACACCATTACCGCGTCTTCACCGACAGCGCGCCGGTGCTGGAAGTGGCGCTTGCTGAGAAATCCGGACTGGGCTGGCGCGGCAAACACACCTTGTTGTTAAACCGGCATCACGGCTCGTGGTTTTTTCTCGGCGAGATCTATACCGACCTGCCGCTGCCGGTGGACGTCCCCGAAGCCGACCATTGCGGCACCTGCCACGCCTGCATCGACGTCTGCCCGACGCAGGCCATCGTCGCGCCCTACACGCTCGACGCCCGGCGCTGCATTTCCTATCTCACCATCGAACTCAAGGGCAGCATCCCGCTGGAACTGCGCCCGCTCATCGGCAACCGCATCTACGGCTGCGACGACTGCCAACTGGCGTGCCCGTGGAACCGCTTTGCGCAGACTGCCACGCTGGCCGATTTCGGTGTGCGCAACGGCCTCGACAGCGCGCGGCTGGTGGAATTGTTCGCCTGGAGCGAAGCGGATTTCAACGAACGGCTGGCGGGCTCGCCGATCCGCCGCATCGGGTACGAACGCTGGTTACGCAATATCGCGGTCGCGTTGGGCAACGCGCCGTCCTCTCCGGAAATCGAAGCCGCGCTCGGCACGCGCCTGGATCATCCGTCAGACCTGGTACGCGAACACGTGATATGGGCGCTGGCGCGCCATAAAGGGATTTAAGCCGTCTGCAATTCCTGCCGTGCGTGGCGAATCACCGATGCCCCCGAACTCAGCGCCAGTCCGGCCAGAACCAGCGCCACCACGATGTCCGGCCAGCCCCGCGCGGTCGCCCACACCCCGGCCGCCGCGCCCATCACCGCCAGATTCCCCAGCGCGTCGTTGCGCGAGCACAGCCACACCGAGCGCGCCTGCGCATCGCCCTGGCGATGCGCATACAGCAGCGCCGCCACGCCGACGTTGACCGCCAGCGCCAGCAGACTCACCCAGCCCATGATGGCCGGCTCCGGTACCACCCCGGCCGACCACTGCCAGGCCGTCCTGCCGAGCACGAACACGCCGTAACCCGCCATCAGCCAGCCTTTCCACAACGCACTGCGCGAACGCCACACCGGCGCCAGCCCCAATACGAACAGGGCGATGCCGTAGTTGCCCGCGTCGCCCAGAAAATCGACCGCGTCGGCCAGGAGCGACACCGACTGCGCCGAAAAACTGGCGACCAGTTCCACGCCGAACATCAGCACGTTCAACACCAGCGCAATCCACAGCGCGCGCCGGTAGCGCGGATCGGGCGGCGCAGTGACGCACACCGAGTCGCAGCCGCACTCGCTCATGCTGGATGCCTCGCCGATGAATGCAGTGCCGCGCGGCCCTGCAGGTAAAATGCCGTCTTTCTCATTTCGCCATCCTGCCACCCATGTCCACGAATGCACACTCCCCCATTGGCGTATTCGATTCCGGCATCGGCGGTTTGACGGTCGTCCGCGCGCTGATGGAGCGCCTGCCCTACGAGAACATCGCCTATTTCGGCGACACCGCGCGCGTGCCCTACGGCGTGAAATCGGTCGAGACCATCGCCCACTTCACCACCCAGATCGCGCAGTTCCTGCTGGAAAAGGACGTCAAGCTCCTGGTCATCGCCTGCAACACCAGGGCAGCGGTGGCGGCGCAGGTGGTCAAGGACCTGTCGCCGGTGCCGGTGCTCGACGTGATCGACGCCGGCGCGCTGTCGGCGCGCGGCGGCAAAAAGATCGGCGTCATCGGCACTCCCACCACCATCAACAGCAACGCCTACGCGCGCGCCATCCACGACTATGCGCCCGACTCGCGCATTCACTCGCAGGCCTGCGCGCTGTTCGTGCCGCTGGTCGAGGAAGGCTGGCTCGACCACGAAGTGACACGATTGACCGCGCAGGATTACCTGAAGCCGCTGTTGGCCGAGCACATCGACACCCTGGTGCTCGGCTGCACGCACTACCCGCTGTTGAAGCCGCTGCTGCGCCAGGTCGTCGGCGACGCGGTCGCGCTGGTCGATTCCGCCGAAGCCATGGCCGAGCAGGTCGCCGCGGTGCTGGCTGAAAAGCAGCTCGCCAACCCCGGCCCCGCCCAGCCGCGTTACGACTTTTACGTCACCGACGTGCCGCTGCGCTTCCAGACCATCGGCGAGCGCTTTCTCGGACGCACGCTCAACAACGTGCACGTGGTGAAGTGGTAATCGCCCAGCCGATATGATCCGGGTCAATGCCCGGATCGAACTCGACGAGCGCGAAATCCAGGAAGATTTCGTGCGCGCCTCGGGGCCCGGCGGGCAGAACGTCAACAAGGTGTCGACCGCCGTGCAACTGCGCTTCGACGTCGCCCATTCCCCCTCGCTGCCCGATCCGGTGCGCGCCCGCCTCGTCACCCTGGCCGGCCGCCGCCTCACCCAGGACGGCGTGCTGATTATCGAAGCCGAACGCTACCGCAGCCAGCGGCGCAACCGCGACGACGCGCTGGAGCGGCTGATCGAGTTGATTCGCGAGGCCTGCGAAGTGGAGACGCCGCGGCGGCCTACCCGGCCTACGCTGGCGTCGAAGAAACGGCGTCTGGACAGCAAGCAGCGGCGGGGGGAGACCAAGAAACTGCGTGCATCGAAGCCGGGAACAGATAGCTGATCTGACGATTCATGCAAGAACGCAAACCGCCCAGTCATCAGCACCCTGGTTTTGATTTTCTTCCCCTTTCAGCCACGCCGAAAATCGAGCCTGCCGGGTGGATCAGCGGCAAAGGTGTCTGAGCCCCGCCCACCTTTGAAATACAAATAAAGCGGGGCGAGTTCTTTGCCGCCCACCCGGCAGGTTCAATTTTCGGGAACCCGAAGGGCGGGGATGTCGGGGTCGCCTTTCTTTGGTTACTTTCTTTGGCGAGAC